>JAYSCA010000433.1:0-3049 GCA_041915165.1 Ideonella sp. | reverse complement strand
CCCAGCGCGGCCTGCGCCTGGTGCAGAAAGGCATCCCGGTTGCGGGCTTCGCGCAGCGTCTGGGTGGCCACGGCACGCACCTGCAGCGGGTGGAAGCCGCCCAGGTTGCGGCCGAACTGGCGCAGGCAGGCCAAGCCGCGTTCGGCCGCATCGGCGGTGAGCATGCCTTCGCTGTCCAGCCCGGCGCCCAGGCGGACGGTTTCCTTCAGGTAGGCGTGGCGCCGGTAGCGGCCATCGCGCAGGTGGCCGATCTCCAGGCGAAAACTGTTCGACCCCATGTCGATCCCGGCCAGCAGACCGGTGGGGGAGGGCAAGGCGATGGGCATGGCCGGATTGTGCCCCGTGCCCGTGACAAGGCCCCGCGATCGCTGTGGGCGCGGCCTCGACTTCTAGAATCCTGCGCAGTCCACCGCCCCCTCTGTCTCCAGGAGAGCACACCATGTCCGATGCCACCCCCTTGTTCGACGATGCCCAGGCCCTGCTGCAGCGCGGCGGCCATGCCGGAGGCGAGCCCAGCCGCCGCACGGTGGTCCAGGCCGGGGTGGGGCTGGGGTTTGCCGCGGCGACCTTGCCGGTGGCCGCCCAGACCGTGGTCCACACGCCCGCGGACGGCCTGACGGCGGGGCTGGTGCAGATCCCCGTGGGGGATTTCCAGATGCCGGCCTACCGGGCGATGCCGCAGGGCGGTGGCACGCACCCGGTGGTGCTGGTGATCAGCGAGATCTTCGGCGTGCATGAGCACATCGCCGATGTGGCGCGGCGCTTCGCCCGCCTGGGCTATTGCGCCATTGCGCCCGATCTGTTCAAGCGCCAGGGCAATCCGGCCAGCTACACCGACATCGCGGCGCTGATGTCCGAGCTGGTCTACAAGGTGCCCGATGCGCAGGTGATGGGGGACCTGGATGCCACCGTGGCCTGGGCGAAGGCTCAGGGGCAGGACACCGCCCGGCTGGGCATCACGGGCTTTTGCTGGGGCGGCCGCATCACCTGGCTGTTCGCCGAGCACAGCCCGGCGGTGCGCGCCGCGGTGGCCTGGTACGGCCGGCTGACGGGCGGGGTCAACCCGCTGCAGCCGCGGCATCCGCTGGACCTGGTCGGCGACCTGAAGGCGCCGGTGCTGGGCCTGTACGGTGGCCAGGACACCGGCATCCCCCTCGACACGGTGGAGACCATGAAGAAGGCCCTGGCCCAGGGCAATGCCGCCGCAAAGGCCTCCCGCTTCGTGGTCTATCCCGACGCGCCGCATGCCTTCCACGCGGACTACCGACCCAGCTACCGCCGGGCCGAGGCCGAGGATGGCTGGGCCCGCTGCCTCGCCTGGTTCAAAGACCACGGCGTGGCCTGACCCCTCACCCCGGGCGAACCGGGGCAAGCGGTGCTGTCCTCAGCGGACGACCAGCACCGGGGTGGGCGAGTGGGTCAGCACCTTCTGGGTTTCGCTGCCCAGCAGCAGGGCGCTGACGCCACGCCGGCCGTGCGAGGCCATCACGATCAGGTCGACACCCTTGTCCTTGGTCAGGTCCACGATGGCTTCCCAGGGATGGACCGCTTCGACGGTGTAGGCATTGCAGGTCAGGCCCGCGGCCTTGCCGGCATCCACCACCGCCTTCACGCGGGCAGCGGCAATGCGTTCCTGGGCGTCGTAGAACTCCTGCGGCGGGACCGGCTGCATTTCGCTGATCGCGCTGTACGGGAACGGTTCCTTGACGCTGATGGTGCTCACTTGGGCACCAAAGAGCTTGGCCAGCGACACGGCCGTTTCCACAGCCTTGGCGCTGATGTCCGAGCCGTCGGTCGGCACGAGGATGTGCTTGTACATGGTGGATCCTTTCCTTCGATGGGAGAGTGGGGGCCTCAACACCCCCGATGACGCCAGTGTTGCGCGTCGCGCGGTCTGCAGCTTGACATGAATCAAGCGCTTGCCGTTTGCCGCTGTTGGGGGTCAGTCGCCCTGGGCCACCGGCCGTGACGGGTCGGCCGACCATTCGCTCCAGGAGCCGGGATAGAGCCGGGCGCCGGTCAGGCCGGCCTGCGCCATCGCCAGCAGGTTGTGGCAGGCGGTCACGCCCGAGCCGCACTGGTTCACCACCTGGTCGGGGTGCAGGCCCAGCGCCAGGAACTCGGCGCGCAGCTGGTCGGCCGGCTTGAAACAGCCGTTGGTGTCCAGGTTGCGCTGGAAGAAGCGGTTGCGCGCGCCGGGGATGTGGCCGGCCTGGGCGTCCAGCGGTTCCACCTCGCCGCGAAACCGCTCCGGCGCGCGGGCGTCCAGCAGTTCCACGCGGTCCAGGGTGGCCAGCAGGGTGGCCGCGTCCACGGTGCCCATTGCGGGCGGCAGCGTGGGGTAGGGGGGGGCCGGCGGCACGGCGGGGGCGTCGGTTGCCAGCGCGCCGCCGGCGGCCTGCCAGGCGGCCATGCCGCCGTCGAGCACGCGCACCCGGTCATGGCCCAGCCAGCGCAGCAGCCACCAGGCCCGCGCCGCAAACGGGCCGCCCTGCCGGTCGTAGCAGACCACGTCCTGGTCGGGGCGCACGCCCCATTGACCGGCGCGCTCGGCCAGCAGCGCGCGGCTGGGCAGCGGGTGGCGGCCCCCCTCGCGGGCACCCGCGGGGGATTTCGGGCCCGAGAGGTCGCGGTCCAGGTGCAGGTAGCGGGCGCCGGGCAGGTGCCCCGCCTGGTAGGCCTGCTCGCCGGCCGTGGTGTTGGCCAGGTCGAAGCTGCAGTCCAGCAGCAGTGGCCCGGGCGGCGAGGCGAGCCAGGACAGCAGTTCGGAAGCAGCGATCAGCGGGGCAGTGGTGGACATGGCGGACCTTGGCGCAACAGGGAAACAGGGGGAGCTCTCAGGACTCGGAGGGGTTGGCGGCATCGGGCACGGCCCTGGCCCGCAGCAGCGTGGCGATCAGGCCGGCCGCGACGATCAAGCCCATGCCGGCCAGCGCGATCAGCGTCACCGGGTCGCCGAAGATCGTCACCCCGAACAGAAAGGACCAGGCGATGCCCAGGTACTGCAGGCTGGCGTTGGACAGGGCCGGCCGATCGCGTAGGCCCGGGT
>JAYSCA010000432.1:0-3053 GCA_041915165.1 Ideonella sp. | reverse complement strand
CAGCCTGGTGGGCGGCGATGTGCTGAAGGATTTCGCCGCCCAGGTCGGGCTGGACGGCGACCTGGGCCGCTTCGTGCGCAAGCCCTACGAGAACAACCCCTCGATCAGCGGCAACCTGCTGTTCATCAAGCGCCTGCTCAACAACCTGCTGCCGCCGGGCGCGGCGGCGTCCATGGTGGACGAGCTGATGGTGCTGTCCAAGCTGCAGCCCAGCTTCCAGGGGCCCATGCAGGTGGGGCCCGCGCTCGCGGCCCAGGTGGCTGAGGCCTATGCCGGCGACCGTCGGCGCCTGCGTCACCGCTGGGGGCTCGAATGGCCGACGCCGCCCACCGAACTGGCCGGCGCGCCGGCGCCGAATCTGGCCACGCTGCATGCCGACTGGCAGCGGGTGCAGAAGGCAGCCCGTCAGCGGGGCTTTGCGCTGGGGGCGGCCATGGACTGGCTGCAACTGGGTGATCTGCGGGCCCTGGACGGCACCTCGCCGCCGGCGCCGTCCGCGCCCGCCGCAGCGTCGGGCGCGCCGGTGAATGCGCAGCCCGGGGCCGCGGTCTATGTCGATCCGGCGATGGTCGAGCAGATCCGGGGCCACCTGGACCCCGTCTTCTACGCGGCCCAGCTGCCCGCGTCGGAGCGGTCGGAGGACCCGGTGCTCCACTACCTGACCCGCGGTGCGGCCCAGGGGCTGGACCCCAGCCCGGACTTCGGCACCCGCGCCTACCTGGCCTGGCACGCCGATGTGCGCGAGGCGGGCCTGAACCCGTTCTTCCACTACCTGGCGCACGGGCGCCTGGAGGGGCGGCAGGTCTGGCCGGCGGGCACCGCGGCCACCGCGGCCGAACCGCCCGGGGCCGAGCCGCCGGTTGCCGCGGCGCCGGCGCCCGCCCAGTGGACGGCGGCGTCTCTGGCGGGTCTGCCGACCGAGACGCGCCTGGCGGCCCATGTGCAGGCGATGGCTGCCTGCGCCCAGGCGCCCGCCCTGCGGGCCTCGGACCCGGTGCAGGCCGCGCTGGCCGACTGGCGGGCCCCTGAAGCGCGCTGGCTGGCCCTGCTGGGCATGCACCGTTCGGGCACCTCGCTGTTGGCAGGCATGCTGCAGGCCCTGGGCGTCTGGCTGGGGCCGGCCGAGGATTTGCTGGGGCCGCAGCCGGACAACCCCGAAGGCTTCTTCGAGCACCCGGCCCTGATGGGGCTGGACGAGGCGGTGCTGGACCGGGCGGACTCGGCCTGGGACGACCCCGCGCCCGACCTGGCCCGCGTCCAGGCCCTGGCCACCGATCCCGTGCTGCAGGCCCAGGCCCGTCTGTGGCTGCGGGGGCTGTGGCGCTCGCGGCCGGAAGGGGCCGTGCTCACCGCCTTCAAGGACCCGCGCCTGTGCTACACGGCCGGTTTTTGGCAGGCCCAGGTGCCGGAGCTGCAGGGGCTGGTGGTGCTGCGTCATCCCCTGGCGGTGGCCCGCTCGCTGCGGGCCCGCGGCGGCTACAGCAGCCTGCGCCACGGCCTGGCGCTGTGGGCCGCCCACCACCGGGCGCTCGCGCCTTGGCGCGGGCGGGCCGAGGTGCCGGTGATTCTGCACAGCGACCTGCTGGCCGCGCCCCGGGCCACCCTGGCCCCGGTGCTGGCCGCCCTGGGGTTGCAGGCCAGCGAGGCGCAGTGGGCCCAGGCCCTGGCCCAGGTGCGCCCGGGGCGGGTGCATCAGAACCTGGCCGGCGATGCCCAGGCCGCGTTGCCGGCGGATGTCGCGGCGCTGTGGGCCGACTGGCAGGCCGCCGCCTGGCGGCCGGCGGTCTGAGGGCCGGTCAGTCCAGGGCGTGCACGTCGGCCCGCAGCGCGTCCAGCGTGGGGGCCGTCAGCAGGGTGGGCAGCAGGCAGCGGTGCGGCCCGCTGTAGTCGGGCAGGAAGTCCAGCGTCAGCCCGCGGGCGGCAAAAGCCTCGGCCTGGTAGAGCGCACGTCCGCCGGGGGGGTTGAGGTAGCGCTGCCCCTCCAGCGCCTGCACGATGGCCAGCACCCGGTCCTGGCCCCGCAGCGCGGGGTCGATGGCCAGGCTGGAGCTGCGCACCAGCGTGGCTGGCAGGTCCAGCAGCCCGGCCACCAGCCGCAGGCCGGCTTCCAGGTGGTCCACCAGCGGGCCCTGCAGGGGCCGGTGCAGGAAGGCCCGCACCGCCTGCGCCGCCTCGCCCGAGGCGCGCTGCCAGTCGGCGTGCCGGGCCAGGCGCTCGGCCCACAGCGCATCGGCCTGATCGGCAAAACGCAGGTCCTGGATGCGGGTCTCGCGCGCGGCCGGGGCCAGCGGCAGCGTCAGCCATTCCAGCCCGCCGGCCGGGGCCGGCACCTCGGTGCGGTGGACCCGGCCGCGCGCGCGGTGCTGCACGCAATCGAACAGCACGAACACGTCGGCCTGGGCCAGCAGGCGGAAATAGCCGGCGTAGGGAAAGAAGTAGGGCTGCATCACCGCCACCGTGCGGGGGCGTGTCGGGGCGGGCATGGGCAAAGGGGCAAGTGGGGGGATGAAGTGTGCAAGCATGCCACGCACCCGGGGATGGGCGCCTCTACACTATGACCAGAGCCGGCAGGCGGGAAGGCATCCGAACATGAAGTTGGTGGCGGTGGTGGGTGTGATGGATGAGCGGGAGTTGCTGCCCGGCTGCGTGCGCCACCTCTACGAGATCGGCGTGGACGAGGTGGTGGTGCGCGATGCTGGCTCCACCGATGGCAGCTTGGCCTGGGCCGAGGCCCACCAGGGGCCGCGTCTGCGGCTGGCGCCGGTGGGCGAGGACGAGAAGACCCAGCCGTCGGCCTGGCATGCGCGCGAGCGCGAGATCGCCGAGCAGACCCGGGCCGACTGGGTGCTGCATCTGGACGCCGACGAGTTCTGGCTGCCCGCCACCGGCCAGCTGCGCGACAGCCCGCAGTGGCAGGACGAGGGCCTGGACCTGATCCGGGTGCCCCGCTACAACGTGGCGCTGGGGCCGCAGGGGCTGGACCTGCCCTGGCCGCCCACGCCCGCGGTGTACGACCGGCTCTGGCTGTTTGCGCGCCCCATCCCCGAGTTCCG
>JAYSCA010000431.1:0-3061 GCA_041915165.1 Ideonella sp. | reverse complement strand
CATGGCCAACCCCCTGCCGCCCGTGAACAAGGCCCCGCCCCGGCGCTGGCGCCTGCTGGGTTGGACGCTGGTGCTGGCCGTGCTGGGTCTGGTCTTCGCGACCTATCTGCGGCCCGAACTGGCGCTGGACCTGGCCGGCCGGCTCTGGGCCTGCTTCTGACCCGGTCGCCTGCCAATGCCATCCCCGTCTGATTGGATCACCCGCTGGGCTGCGCTGCTCCCGCCCGGTGCCCGGGTGCTGGACCTGGCCTGCGGCAGCGGCCGGCACCTGCGCTGGCTGGCGGCCCAGGGCTTCCAGGTCACCGGCATCGACCGCGACACCGCCGCGCTGGCGGACCTGACCGATCGGGCCGAGATTCTGCAAGGCGATCTGGAAAGCGGTCCCTGGCCCCTGGCGGGACGCCAATTCGACGCGGTGGTCGTCACCCATTACCTCTGGCGGCCCCGCTGGGCCGAGCTGATGGCCTGCGTGGCCCCCGGGGGCTGGCTGCTTTACGAAACCTTTTCCTGCCACCAGGCCCTCCTCGGCAAGCCCTCCCGTCCCGACTTCCTGCTTCAACCGGGCGAGCTGCTGGCGCGTTGTCAGGGCTGGCAGATCGTCGCCTACGAGGACGGCTTCCTGACCCAGCCCGACCGCTTTGTGCAGCGCATCGCCGCGGTCCGACCGGGGGGAGCCTCCCCCGGGGCGCCGGCCCGCCATTCCCTGCCCGTTTCGCCACGGAGCCAGGGCTAGAATCACCGCTTCCCCGAAGGAACTCCTGATGACACCGATTGTTGGCAGCATCGTCGCTCTGGTGACGCCGATGCACGAGGATGGCAGCGTCGACTACGACGCGCTCAAGGCACTCATCGACTGGCACATCGCCGAGGGTACCGACTGCATCGGCGTGGTCGGCACCACGGGTGAATCGGCCACGGTGAATGTGGAAGAACACTGCGAGATCATCCGCGTGGCGGTGGAACACGCCAAAGGCCGGGTGCCCATCCTGGCCGGCGCCGGTGCCAACAGCACCGCCGAAGCAATCACGCTGTCGAAGTACGCCAAGGACGTCGGCGCCGACTGCACGCTGCAGGTCGTGCCCTACTACAACAAGCCCTCGCAGGAAGGTATTTACCGCCATTTCCGCGCGATCGCCGAGGCTGTGGACATCCCGGTGATGCTCTACAACGTGCCGGGCCGCACCGTGGCAGACATGCAGCCCGAGACGGTGCTGCGCCTGACCGAAGTGCCGGGCATCTTCGGCATCAAGGAAGCCACCGGCAACATCGAGCGTGCCGCCTGGCTGATCAAGCACGTGCCCTCGAACTTCGCGGTGTACTCGGGCGACGACAGCAGCGCCATCGCCACCATGCTGCTGGGCGGCAAGGGCAATGTCAGCGTGACCGCCAACATCGCGCCCAAGCTGATGCACGAGCTGTGCATGGCCGCCATCGCCGGCGAGGTGGCCAAGGCCCGCGAAATCCACTTCCGCCTGCTGCCGCTGCACAAGCAGCTGTTCTGCGAATCCAGCCCGGCGCCGACCAAGTGGGCGCTGTCGCAAATGGGCCGCTGCCGCAACATCGTGCGCCTGCCCATCGTCGAGCTGACGCCAGCCGGTCAAGCCACCGTGGGTGCGGCCCTGCGCGAGAGCGGCATTCTTTGATCCGATCCACCGCGGTGCCCTCGATCGGGCACCCGTTGTTCCCTGTCCCTGCGGCGGTCCGGCACCCCGGCGCCCTCCGGAGATTTCCCAAGTGAAACAAGCCTTCTCGATCACGGCCGTGCGCGCCGCCACCCTGGCCCTGGCCGCTAGCCTGGCCGGCTGCGGCATGATCAGCAGCGTGCTGCCCGACGACAAGATCGACTACGGCACGGCCGCCCGCAAGGTCAAGCCGCTGGATGTCCCCCCCGACCTGAGCCAGCTGGCCCGCGACAACCGCTACGCACCGCAGGCCGGTGCAGCGGTGTCGGCCTCCGACCTGCACGCCGCCCGGCCGGGTGACGGTGCCAGCGCGGTGCCCACCGTGGCCATCACCTCGGCCGGCGACACCCACATCGAACGCATCGGCCAGCAGCAATGGCTGGTCACCCGCCGCAGCCCGGAAGAGGTCTGGCCGGCGGTGCGGGAGTATCTGCTCGACCGGAACTTCAAGTTCACCAAGGAAGACGCCGCCTCCGGCGTCCTGGAAACCGACTGGGTCGAAAACCGCGCCAACCTGCCCAAGGACCTGATCCGTTCGACGATCGGCCAGGTGCTGGACCGCCTGTACGACAGCGGCCTGCGGGATCGCTTCACGATCCGGGTGGTCCGCGCGGCCACTGGCACGGGCAGCGAGATCTACGTCACCCACCACGGGCTGGAAGAGGTCTACACCGGCCGCGACGGCAACACCACCTGGACCAACCGCCCGGCCGATCCTGCGTTGGAAACGGAACTGCTGACCCGGTTGATGCAGGCCATCTCGCCGGTGGCCTCCGCCGCCAATGCCGCCAGCGGTGCGGCCTCCGCCGCCGCGGGTCAGATCGTGCAGGCAGCGGCCAAGGCCCGGGTGGTCGCCGGTCAACCGGGGGCCACACTGGAGGTGGACGACGGTCTGGAGCGCACCTGGCGCCGGGTCGGTCTCGCACTGGACCGCACCGGCTTCACGGTCGAGGACCGCGACCATGCCCTGGTCACTTACGCCGTGCGCTATGTGGATCCGAAGATCGCCAGCCAGGATTCGCCCAATTTCATCGCCAAGATGTTTGGTGCCAAGGAACCGGCCGAGCTGGCGCTGGGACGCTACCGCATCGTGCTCAAGGCCCAGGGCAACCAGACCCAGGTCGCGGTGCAGAAGCCCAATGGCGAACCAGACAACAGCGCCAGCGCACAGCGCATCGTTCAGCAACTGGTGGACGAACTCAAATACTGATTCCCTTCCACATTTTCTCCCTCATGACGGCAGCTTCGGCTGCCGTTTTTCATGGCCGCGCTCTGACCTGCTCCCCTCAGGCCGTACCAATGTGAAGTAGCAAGGGGTCCGCCATTCAGGAGAATCGCGGACATGAGGAAGAGCAAGTTCACAGAGGAACAGATCATCG
>JAYSCA010000430.1:0-3064 GCA_041915165.1 Ideonella sp. | reverse complement strand
GCAGGGCCACATGCAGGCGGCACACCGCCCCGCTGGCACAGTTGGCCGGCACATAGAGCCAGCCGGTGGCGGCCATGCCGGGGTTGCCGGCGGTGAAGGGCGTCTGGTCGAACTCGATGTAGTTGGCTGTGGCCGGCGCGTCATTGCGGGCGTTGAGCGTGCCGTAGAACTGGCTCAGCACCGCCTTGGCACCGTCATAGCTGCAGTTGGCGATGTAGGGCGAGGCGCTGGTGCCGCAGCTGTTGTTGCCCGTGGCGGCAAAGTCGGTGGGGAACACATGCGCCGTGCCGCTGCGCTGCACATAGCTCAGGTTGGCAGCGGGCACGCCGTTGCTGGTGTACTGCGTCTGCACCGCATTCATCGGGTTGGGGCCGACGGTGGCGTCGCTGGTGCCCACGAACATGAACACCTTCTGCCCGGCCACATTGGCCAGGGGGTCGATGGCGGTGCCGCTCCAGTTGTTCAGGTCCGCCTGCAGGGTGTTGAGCATGCTGCTGGAGATGCTGGCGTTGTACATGCAGGCGGTGTAGTTGCTGTGGCCCGCACACATGTAGGGCCCGCCGGCAAACACCCCCACGCCCTTGAAGGTGCCGGAATAGGCGTAGCCCAACTGGTTGGCCATGAAGCCCCCCGAGGACAGGCCCGAGACGGTGATCTGGCCGGTGTCGATGTTGAGCTGCGGCAGGGCCGCGGCGGCCGTGGCGGTGGTGGATGCAGATGCAAGGGTCAGCGCGGCCAACAGCACCGCCACGCCCCGCGCCCGTGGCTGGGCAAAGGTTGTCATGGTTTGTCTCCCCGAGTGGATGAAACCGCACTCACCAGGCGACAGGCCGTGTTGTTCTGAACTGCTGAGGCACGCCGCCTGGGAAGCGGCGGGCCATCGTAGGGGGCAGGCTGAGCACGTGGGACAGGTCTTTTCCCTGACACCCCGGCCGGGCCAACCGGGCTCCCCGGGGATGCGAGTGCAGCAACCGCAGACCGGCCCTGCGGGAAGCCTGTCAGATGAAGACTACAAAAAGCCCTCAACCGCGAGGACTGCTGGGTCGATAAGTGCGGGAACATCCGCATGTCATCGCAAAGGACCACCATGCCCTTCTTCAAGAGAATGAGTCTCAGCCAGCGTCTCTATGCGGTGTCGCTGGCCCTCATCGTCGCGCTGCTGGCCGTCACGGCCAGCACCTGGCTTCAGTTGCGCGAAGTCCGCGAGCTGGCCCACCGTACCGGCGACATCAAGGTCCAGCAGCTGAGCTTGATTGCCAGCACCGAGCTGAAGATCGCGCAGGCGCTCTCAGACATCCGGCAGGCCATGCTGGCGGGCACCCCGCAGGAGATGGAGCTTGCAGCCAAGACCCTGCAGGCACGACGCCAGGACATCACCAAGAACGACAACGAGTTCCTGGCGCAGATCAACGACCAGGCGAGCCGCGATGTGTTCAAGCGTGACTGGCTGGACCTGCAGGAGGCCTCATGGCCTGTGGCGGAGAAGAACCTCGACCTGGTCCGGTCGGGACAACACGAGGCCGCCCTGGCCATGCTGGCAGAGACCACCATCCCTCAGTTCGCCAAGATCCAGAAGTGGCTCAGCGAGGAGCGCAGCCGTCAGACCCAGGTGTTGGGAAAAGACGTGGCGACCATCGGCAGCAATGTCGATGAGATCCGCCTTCAGCTGACGGTGCTGGTTGCCGCAGTGGCGGCCGGTCTGGTCGCGCTCTCGTGGTTCATTGCGCGTTCGCTGCGGACACGGGTCGCCCAGGCCCAGATCGTCGCCGACCGCGTCAAGCAGGGCGACTTCTCCACCACTGTCCAGGACACCGCGGTGGACGAGTTCAGCCCCTTGCTGGCCACGCTGGCCGCCATGCAGGCCTCACTGACCGAGGTCGTGGCCCAGGTCCGCGGCAGCGCTGAAAGCGTGGCCACGGCCAGTGCCGAGATCGCCCAGGGCAACCAGGACCTCAGCCAACGCACCGAGGAGCAGGCCGGCGCGCTGCAACAAACCGCAGCCACCATGCATCAGCTGGGCTCCACGGTGCGCACCAATGCCGACAGTGCCCACCAGGCCAATCAACTGGCCCAGGGTGCGTCCAGCGTGGCCACCCAGGGCGGCGCCATCGTCGAACAGGTGGTGGCCACGATGCAGGGCATCAGCGGCAGCAGCCGCAAGATTGGCGACATCATCGGGGTGATCGACGGAATCGCCTTCCAGACCAACATCCTGGCGCTGAATGCCGCGGTGGAAGCGGCGCGTGCCGGGGAACAAGGACGCGGCTTTGCCGTCGTCGCAGGCGAGGTGCGCACGCTGGCGCAACGCAGCGCCGAGGCGGCCCGGGAGATCAAGCGCCTGATCACCAGCAACGTCGAACAGGTGGATCAGGGCGCAGCCCTGGTCGACCAGGCCGGCAAGACGATGGACGAGATCGTGCGCTCCATCAAGCAGGTCAGCGACATCGTGGGTGAGATCAGCTCCGCCTCGACCGAACAGAGCGATGGCGTCGTGCAAGTGGTCAACGCCGTGGGCCAGATGGACCAGGTGACGCAGCAGAACGCCGCCCTGGTGGAACAGAGCGCTGCCGCGGCCGAGAGCATGAAGAACCAGGCTCAGCAGCTGGTGCAGGCCGTCTCGGTCTTCAAGTTGGCTGGCCCCCATCGGATGGCCTCGATGGCCTGAGCCTCTGACGGCTCCTCAGTCCACCGGTCGGCACTCAGCCCCGGTGGGCCATCGCCTCGCCCAGGCGGATCGCGCCGCCGGGCGCCCAGGCGGGGTTGAACTGCAGCGGCCCCTGCGGGAACAGCATCACCACGGTGGAGCCCAGCAGGAAGCGGCCCATCTCCTCGCCCTGGCGCAGTTGCACCGGCGCGGCGGTGTCGTCGTAACGCCATTCGCGCACGCGGCCGGGGCGCGGCGGATTGACCACGCCGTGCCACACGGTGGCCATGCTGCCGACGATGGTGGCCCCCACCAGCACCAGCACGAAGGGGCCTTGTGCCCCCACGAACACACAGACCACCCGCTCGTTGCGGGCGAACAGCCCCGGCACGCCACGGGCCGTGGTGGGGTTGACGGAAA
>JAYSCA010000429.1:0-3075 GCA_041915165.1 Ideonella sp. | reverse complement strand
CCGCCGCGGCGCCGACCTACCGGGTCTACTACCCGACGCCGGACACGCTGCACGAGGCCTTTCTGCGCATCGTCCACAACTTCCAGCTGCAGCGGCCGTTCGAGGACCTGGACCGCGACGTGGCCGACGTGGTGGCCGATCTGCGTGACGTGCTGGGCGCCTTCCGTCCGCGCGCCAACTTCCAGATCCAGGTGCTCAGCTCCCTGTTCTTCCGCAACAAGGGGGCCTACGTCATCGGCAAGGTGGTGAACGGCTACCAGGAGCTGCCGTTCTCGCTGCCCATCCTCCACAACGAGGCGGGCCATGCGCTGGTGATCGACACCGCGTTGATCGGCGAGGACGACCTGCAGATGCTGTTCAGCTTCGCGCGGGCCTACTTCATGGTGGACATGGAGATCCCCAGCGCCTACGTGCAGTTCCTGCGCTCGATGATGCCGCGCAAGCCGCGCTGGGAGCTCTACAACGCGCTGGGCCTGCACAAGCAGGGCAAGAACATCTTCTACCGGGATTTCCTCTACCACCTGCGCCATTCCAGCGACCACTTCCGCATCGCCCCCGGCATCAAGGGCATGGTGATGCTGGTGTTCGACCTGCCCAGCTACCCCTTTGTCTTCAAGCTGATCAAGGACTACTACCCGCCGCAGAAGGACACCTCGCGCGAGCAGATCAAGGGCAAGTACCTGCTGGTCAAGCAGCACGACCGGGTGGGCCGCATGGCCGACACGCTGGAGTTCTCCGAGGTGGCCTTCCCGCTGGAGCGCTTCGAGGACGAGCTGGTCGAGGAGATCAAGCGCTTCGCGCCCAGCCAGCTGGAAATCTCCGACCGCGATGGCGACGGCCACACCGAGCTGATCCTCAAGCACGTCTACATCGAGCGGCGCATGATCCCGCTGAACCTGTACCTGCAAGAGGCCACGCCCGAGCAGCTGGAGGCGGCCGTCATCGAGTACGGCAACGCGATCAAGGACCTGGTGGCGGCCAACATCTTCCCCGGCGACATGCTGTGGAAGAACTTCGGCGTGACCCGCCAGGGCAAGGTCGTGTTCTACGACTACGACGAGATCGAATACATCACCGACTGCCACTTCCGCCGCGTGCCCACGCCCCGCAACGAAGAGGACGAGATGTCCGGCGAGGTCTGGTATGCGGTTGGGCCCAAGGACGTGTTTCCCGAAACCTTCGGGCCCTTTCTGCTCGGAAACGAGGCGGTGCGCCGGGTGTTCCTGGCGCATCATGCGGACTTGCTCGATCCCGCCTTCTGGCAGGCCCACCAGGCCCGCATCAAGGCCGGTGACGTGCAAGACGTCTTCCCTTACGACCCAGGGCGGCGCTTTGCCGTGAGACGCCCCCTGGCCGCTCTTGGCGGCAACTGATTCACGGCATTCCCAAGGAGACTGATATGGCCGAATCCATCGTCATCGCAAGCGCAGCCCGCACCCCCATTGGCGCCTTGCTCGGAGAATTTTCCTCGCTCGCCGCCTGGGAGCTGGGCGCGGTCGCCATCAAGGCGGCGGTGGAACGTGCCGGCGTGCCGGGCGATGCCATCGACGAAGTGCTGATGGGCAACTGCCTGATGGCCGGCCAAGGCCAGGCCCCGGCCCGCCAAGCCATGCGCAAGGCCGGCCTGCCCGACGCCACCGGCGCCGTCACGCTGAGCAAGATGTGTGGCTCGGGCATGCGCGCGATGATGTTTGCGCACGACATGCTGGCGGCCGGCTCGGCCAACGTGATGCTGGCTGGCGGCATGGAAAGCATGACCAACGCGCCGCACCTGATGTTTGCGCGCAAGGGCGTGAAGTACGGCGCCGCCACCATGTACGACCACATGGCCATGGACGGCCTGGAAGATGCCTACCAGCGCGGCAAGGCCATGGGCGTGTTCGCCGAGCAGTGCGTGGCCAAGTACGACTTCAGCCGTGAGGCCATGGACCAGTTCGCGGTGACCTCGCTGGCCCGCGCCAAGGCCGCCAACGAGAACGGCAGCTTCGACTGGGAAATCGCCCCGGTGACGCTGGCCGGCAAGGGTGGCGACACGGTGCTCAGCAAGGACGAATCGCCCTACAAGGCCAAGCCCGAGAAGATCCCCAGCCTGAAGCCCGCCTTCACGAAGGAAGGCCGCATCACCGCCGCCACCTCGTCGAGCATCTCCGACGGCGCTGCCGCCCTGGTGCTGGTGCGCGAATCCACCGCCGCCCAGATGGGCCTGACCCCGCTGGCCCGCATCACCGCCCATGCGGTGCACGCCCAGGCGCCGGAATGGTTCACCACCGCTCCGGTGGGCGCCATCCAGAAGGTGCTGGACAAGTCCGGCTGGACCGCCAACCAGGTCGACCTGTGGGAAGTCAACGAAGCCTTCGCCGCCGTGACCATGGCCGCGATGACCGAGTTCAAGCTGCCGCACGAGATCGTCAACGTGAACGGCGGCGCCTGCGCGCTGGGCCACCCGATCGGCGCCTCCGGTGCCCGCATCGTCGTCACCCTGCTGGGCGCCCTGAAGAAGCAGGGCAAGAAGCGCGGCGTCGCGGCGCTGTGCATCGGTGGCGGTGAAGCCACCGCCATGGGCATCGAGATGCTCTGAGGCGGAGCGCGCGCATGAGCTCGGCCGTGCTGGTGATCGGGGCCTCTCGGGGCATCGGGCGCGAACTGGCGCACCAGTACCTGGCCGAGGGACGGCGCGTGATCGCCACGGCCCGTGACGACGCCGGCCTGCAGGCGCTGCAGGCGGCTGGCGCGCGGGCCTTGCGGCTGGACGTGGCCAGCACCGTCAGCGTGTCCGGCCTGGCCTGGCAGCTCGACGGCGAGGCCCTGGACACGGTGCTGTTCTGCGCCGGCGTCTATGGCCCGGCCAGCAGCGGCCTGCAGACGCCCACGGCGGCCGAGTTCGACCGCGTCATGCACACCAATGTGCTGGGGCCGATGCAGGTGCTGCCGCAGCTGCTGGACGTGCTGGCGCCGCAGGCCCGGCTGGGGTTGCTGACCTCCCGCATGGGCTCGCTGGGCCTGCGCAGCAGCGCTTCGGGCTGGCTGTACCGCGCCTCCAAGGCGGCGGCCAACTCGGTGCTCAAGGACCTGTCG
>JAYSCA010000428.1:0-3077 GCA_041915165.1 Ideonella sp. | reverse complement strand
ACCTGCAGCTGCGCGAGTACCTGCGCTCCAACGTCAGCGCCAAGGGCTACAGCCCGACCGACTTCGTCTGCTTCAGCTACGGCGGCGCCGGCCCGGTGCACACCTACGGCTACACCGAAGGCCTGGGCTTCAAGGACGTGGTGGTGCCGGCCTGGGCCGCGGGCTTCTCGGCCTTCGGCTGCGCCTGCGCGGACTTCGAGTACCGCTACGACAAGAGCGTGGACCTGGCCGTGCCGCAGGACGCGTCGGATGACGAGAAGGCCCAGGCCTCGGCCACCATCCAGCAGGCCTGGAGCGAGCTGGCCGGCAAGGTCATCGAGGAGTTCCGCATCAACGGCTTCGAGGCCAAGGATGTGATCCTGCGGCCGGGCTACCGCATGCAGTACATGGGCCAGCTCAACGACCTGGAGATCGACTCGCCGGTGTCCTCGGCCGCCACGGCCGAGGACTGGGAGAAGATCGTCACCGCCTTCGAGACCACCTACGGCCGGGTCTATGCCAGCTCGGCACGCTCGCCGGAACTGGGCTTCTCGGTCACCAGCGCCATCATGCGCGGCATGGTGGTCACGCAGAAGCCGGTGCTGCCGGAAGATCCGATCGGCGAGGCCTCGCCGCCCACCGCCGCCCGCCTGGGCACCCGCAAGCTCTACCGCCACAAGGAATGGTACGAAGCGGTGATCTGGAAGATGGAGGCGCTGAAGGCGGGCAATGAGATCTTCGGCCCGGCCATCATCGAATCGGATGCCACCACCTTCGTCGTGCCCAAGGGCTTTGCGACGACGCTAGACAAGCACCGCCTGTTCCACCTGCGCGAAGTCGGCCACGACGGCCAGACCCTGTGACGCCCAAGGAGACACACCATGAACATGATGACGCAACGTGAACTGGGCCGGGCCGACCTGCTGGGCACCGGCCAGACCCTCAAGGAATTCCGCGACGGCATCCTGGCCCGCACGGCGGCCACCGGCCACTACAACGGGCTGGAGCACCTGGAGCTGCGCGAGCGCGACCCCATCGGCTACGAGAAGCTGTTCTCCAAGCTGCGCGGCGGTCTGGTGCATGCGCGCGAGACGGCCAAGAAGATCGCGGCCAGCCCCATCGTCGAGCAGGAGGGCGAGCTCTGCTTCACCCTCTACAACGCCGCGGGCGACTGCATCCTGACCTCCACCGGGATCATCATCCACGTCGGCACGATGGGCGCGGCGATCAAGTACATGATCGAGAACAACTGGGAGGCCAACCCCGGCATCCACCCGGGCGACATGTTCACCAACAACGACTGCGCGATCGGCAACGTCCACCCCTGCGACATCGCCACCATCGTGCCGATCTTCCACGACGGCAAGCTGATCGGCTGGGTCGGCGGCGTGACCCACGTGATCGACACCGGTGCGGTGACGCCGGGCTCCATGTCCACCGGCCAGACCCAGCGCTTCGGCGACGGCTACATGATCACCTGCCGCAAGACCGGGGTGAACGACACGCCGCTGCGCGACTGGTTGCATGAGAGCCAGCGTTCGGTGCGCACGCCCAAGTACTGGATCCTCGACGAGAAGACCCGCATCGCCGGCTGCCACATGGTGCGTCAGCTGGTGGAGGACACCATTGCCGAGGAAGGGCTGGAGACCTACGAGAAGTTCGCCTACGAGGTGATCGAGGAGGGCCGGCGCGGCCTGGCCACCCGCATCAAGGCCATGACGCTGCCGGGCATCTACCGCAAGGTGGCCTTCGTCGACGTGCCCTACGCCCACCCGGACGTGCAGACCTCGAACGCCTTCGCCAAGCTCGACTCCATCATGCACGCGCCGGTGGAGATGGAGATCCGCCGCGACGGCAGCTGGCGGTTGGACTTCGAGGGCGCGAGCCGCTGGGGCTGGCACAGCTACAACGCCCACCAGGTGGCTTTCACCAGCGGCATCTGGGTGATGATGACCCAGACCCTGGTGCCCACCCAGCGCATCAACGACGGCGCCTACTACGGCACCGAGTTCCACATGCCCAAGGGCGGCTGGAACAACCCGGATGACCGGCGCACCGGCCATGCCTATGCCTGGCACTTCCTGGTCAGCGCCTGGACGACGATGTGGCGCGGCCTGTCGCAGGCCTACTTCAGCCGCGGCTATCTGGAAGAGGTCAACGCCGGCAACGCCAACACCAGCAACTGGCTGCAGGGCGGCGGCATCAACCAGGACGGCGAGGTGCACGCGGTCAACAGCTTCGAGGCCAGCTCCTGCGGCACCGGCGCGGGCGCCATCAAGGACGGCCTGAACCACGCCGCCGCGATCTGGAACCCCGAAGGCGACATGGGCGACATCGAGATCTGGGAGATGGCCGAGCCGCTGCTCTACATGGGCCGCAACGTCAAGGCCAACTCGGGGGGCTATGGCCGCTTCCGCGGCGGCAATGGCTTCGAGACCCTGCGCATGGTCTGGAAGGCCCAGGACTGGACCATGTTCTTCATGGGCAACGGCTACATGAACAGTGACTGGGGCCTGATGGGCGGCTACCCCTCGGCCACCGGCTACCGCTTCGAGGCTCACCACACCGGGCTGATGGAGCGCATCGCGCGCGGCGAAAGCCTGCCGCTGGGTGGCGACGCCAACCCGGATGTGCCCGACTACGAGAACCACCTGGGCCCGCAGGCCACCGTCAAGCGCGACCACCAGTGCATGACCACCGAGGACTGCTATACCAACGGTGACCTGTACCTGAACTACCTGCGCGGTGGCCCGGGCTTTGGCGATCCGCTGGACCGCGAGGTCAAGGCCATCATCGACGACCTGGACAACGGCTTCCTGCTGCCCGAGTACGCCCGCCGCGTCTACGGCGTGGTGGCCACCCGCAACCCCGATGGCCAGTGGCAGGCCGACGAGAAGGCCACGGCGCTGGAGCGGCTCAATGTCCGCCAGCAACGCAAGGCCCGCTCGCTGCCCACGCAGGAATGGATGGCGCGCGAGCGCGAGCACATCCTGGCCAAGCAGGCCTCGCCGCAGGTGCAGCACATGTTCGCCACCAGCTTCGGCCTGTCCAAGAAGTTCGAGCAGCAGTTCCGCGAGTTCTGGGACCTGCCGGCCAGC
>JAYSCA010000427.1:0-3088 GCA_041915165.1 Ideonella sp. | reverse complement strand
CGGGATGCCGGCCAGCCAGTCCACCAGCTTGCCCAGCAGCGAGAACAACCAGGCCTCGAACACGCCGATCAGCGCGGTGAACAGCGTCATGCCGGCGATGTAGCCGCGCAGGCCATCGGTGGCGCGCCACAGAAAGGGCCAGAACCGGGTCGGGGGCAGGGCCGGCTCGGTGGCGGGAAAGGGGTCGACGAGGGCTTCGAAACGGTCAAACCAGGACAAGGGGGTTCCCTTCACAACGGGCGGCCGGATGGGCCTGGGGAGCAGCCGCGGATGGCGGCCAAGCCCGCTAGCGTAGCGCGCCCGTGCGACACTGTCCTGTCCACGGAGATCACCGTCCCCAGCCCGACGGGCGCACGGTGTCCCGCCCCCCTGCCATGCCCCTCCCGCACGACGCTGCCCACCCTTGCATCCTGCTGATGGTGGGACGGGATGACTGGCAGCGCGACGGGCCGCTGAACATCGCGCTGCTCGACCGCCTGCAACGCCCCGGCGTGCGTGTGGTGTGGGAGGACCCGGCCACCCGGGTGGCCCACGCCTGGCTGCGCTGGATTCGCCACTGGCCCGGCATGCCCGCGGCCCTTCAGCTGTGGGGGCGGCGTCTGCTGTTGTTGGGCTGTGCCGCGGTCTGGCCGCGCTACGCCCTCTACCTCCTGCGGCGGCGCGGCTCTTCCATCGAGGCCCGCTGCAGCAGCCTGCAACGCACGGTGCGCTCACTGGCCCGGCAGGGTGAGGTCCTCATCCTGTCACGCTCTTCGGGTGGTCGGGTGGCCTCGCGGGTGGCGGACACCCTGCCCCTGCGCCACATCGTCTGCCTGGGCTATCCCTTCCAGCCCCCGCACCAGGGCGACGAACCGGCCCGCTACCAGCACCTGGCGACGTTGCGCACACCGATGCTGATCATTCAGGGCCGGCACGACGTCTATGGCGGCGCCGAGGTGCCCACGCGCTATGCGCTGAGCCCCCAGATCGCGCTTCGGATCGTCGAGACCGACCATGACTTCCGCCTCAGCCCGGCCCAGGCTGACCACATCGTCGGCCTGATCGAGGACGCGCTGGGCTGGCGTTGAGGACCAACACCCGCCCAGCAGGCGTCAGCCCGCCACGCCGGCGCGCTCCAGCATCGCGCGCAGCAGCACGTTGCAGCCCGCGGTGATGTGGGCCGGGTCGGCATCCTCGATCTCGTTGTGGCTGATGCCGTCCTTGCAGGGGATGAAGATCATCCCGGTGGGCGCCAGCTGCGACATGTAGACCGCGTCGTGGCCGGCCCCGGAGACGCAGCGCATGGCGCTGTAGCCCAGGGCCTCGGCACCCAGCGCCACCGCGTTGACGCAGTCCGCGTGGAAGGGCTGGGCCGGGTAGGAGGACACCAGGTCCAGCTGGATCGTCAGGCCGGTCTCGCGCACCAGGCGGTCGGCCACGGCGCGAATGTCGGCGTCCATCGCGTCGCAGTCCGCGTCGGTGGCATTGCGCATGTCGATGCTGAACTTCACCTGGCCGGGGATCACGTTGCGGCTGTTCGGGAAGACCTGCACCATGCCCACGGTGCCGCGGCCTTCGCTGCCATGGCGGCCGGCGCAGGCCACCACTTCCTGCATCAGCCGGGTGGCCACCTGCAGCGCGTCCTTGCGCAGGTGCATCGGCGTCGGGCCCGCGTGGGCTTCCATGCCGGTCACGGTGCAGTCGTACCAGCGGATGCCCAGCACGCCGGTGACGATGCCGATGGTCTTGCCGTTGTCCTCCAGCACCGGGCCCTGCTCGATGTGGGTCTCGAAATAGGCGCCGATCGGATGCTGGCCCGGCACCTCGGTGCCCAGGTAGCCGATCTTCTGCAGCTCGTCCTTGACGGTCTTGCCGTCCACGTCCTTGGCGGCATAGGCATGTTCCAGCGTGAAGGCGCCACGGAACACGCCCGAGCCCATCATCACCGGCACGAAGCGCGAGCCTTCCTCGTTGGTCCAGAAGGCCAGCTCCAGCGGGGCCTCGGTCTCGATGCCCTGGTCGTTCAAGGTGCGCATCACCTCCAGGCCGGCCAGCACGCCGTAGTTGCCGTCGAACTTGCCGCCGGTGGGCTGGGTGTCGATGTGGCTGCCGGTGACGATGGGCGGCAGGCTGTTGTTGCGGCCAGCGCGGCGCATGAAGACGTTGCCGATCTGGTCGATGGTGACGCTCAGACCCGCGGCCTTGGCCCAGCCGACGACCAGGTCACGCCCCTGCCCATCCAGCTCGGACAAGGCCAGACGGCAGACGCCGCCCTTGGGGGTGGCGCCGATGCGGGCCAGATCCATCAGGGATTGCCACAGACGTTCGCCGTTGACGCGCAGGTCGGCGACGGGGGCGGTGCTTGCAGTGCTCATGAAGAACTCCTTGGACCGTGGGTTGCCCCACGGGAATGGGCTCGCCTCAGCGGGCCACGGGAACCGGGGTGGCCAGGGCCGACTTCTTGCCCAGCGCGGTGAACTGCGGGCCGAAGGCCGGGCGCTTCAGGTAGCGGCCCGCGCCCTGCACGGCGCGCAGTTCGCCCTGCGCGTAGACCACGTTGCCCTGGCTGATGGTGTGGCTGGGCACGCCGGTGACGGTGCGGCCTTCGAAGATGTTGTAGTCGCCCTTGGAATGCTGGGTCTTGACCGAGAAGGTCTTGGTCGCGGCGGGGTCCCAGACCACCAGGTCGGCGTCGGCGCCCTTGGCCACGCAGCCTTTGCGCGGATAGAGGTTGAACAGCTTGGCCGCGTTGGCCGAGGTGGCGGCGACGAACTCGCTGGGCGTCAGGCGCCCGGTGTTGACGCCGGCGTCCCAGATCACCGCCAGGCGTTCCTCGACACCGCCGGTGCCGTTCGGGATCTTGCTGAAGTCCAGCTTGCCCATCGCCTTCTGCGCGGCGCAGAAGGTGCAGTGGTCGGTGGCGGTGGTCTGCAGCGCGCCGGCCTGCAGATGGCGCCACAGCGCCTCCTGGTGGCTCTTGGCACGGAAGGGCGGGCTCATCACATGGGCGGCGGCCACCTCGAAGCTGGGATCGCGGTAGACGCTGTCGTCGACCACCAGGTGGCCGGCCAGCACCTCGCCATAGACCCGCTGACCGCGGGCGCGGGCG
>JAYSCA010000426.1:0-3091 GCA_041915165.1 Ideonella sp. | reverse complement strand
CGGTTTTCCGGCACGAAGTTCGGCCGGCCGGTCTTCAGGTCGACGCCGGTGGCCCAGGTGATCTTCTTGACGAAGGGGAAGGCGTTCTGCAGCTTGCCGGTGGTGGCGTCCAGCACGTAGAAGAAGCCGTTGCGGTCGGCCTTGGCGCCCAGGCGCTTGCCGTCCTGGTCGTAGGTGATGAACTCGTTGGCGCCGTCGAAGTCCCAGCTGTCGTTGGGCGTGCCCTGGTAATGCCAGACGATCTTGCCGGTCTTCACGTCGATGGCGACGGTGGAGCAGGAGAACAGGTTGTCCCCTTTGCGCAGGTGGCTGTTCCAGGGGGCGGGGTTGCCGGTGCCGAAGTAGGCCAGGCCGGTCTTGGCGTCGTAGGTGCCGCCCAGCCAGGTGGCCGAGCCGCCGGTCTTCCACAGATCGCCCGGCCAGGTCTGGTTGACGGTGCCGGAGATGCCGTTCTCCTTCTTGGTGCCGTCCTTGTCCCAGATGTAGCCCATGTGGCCTTCAACGGTCGGGCGGGTCCAGACCAGCTTGCCGGTCTTGGGGTCACGCGCTTCGACGCGGCCGACCACGCCGAACTCACCGCCGGACACGCCGGTCAGCAGCAGGCCGTTGGCGATGATGGGGGCGGCGGTGGCCGAGTAGCCCGCGGCGTAGTCGTCGATCTTGGTCTTCCAGGCCAGCTCACCGCTGTCCTGCTTCAGGGCCACCAGCTGGGCGTCCAGCGTGGCGAAGATCACCAGGTTGTCGTAGAGCGCCGCGCCGCGGTTGATCACGTCGCAGCAGGGCATGATGCCCTCGGGCAGACGGTGCTCGTACTTCCAGAGCTTCTTGCCGGTGGTCGCATCCAGCGCGTAGAGGCGCGAGTACGAGCCGGTCACGAACATGCGGCCGTTGTAGACCACCGGTTGGGATTCCTGGCCGCGCTGCTTCTCACCGCCGAAGGAGAAGGCCCACGCGGGGGTCAGCTTGCTCACGTTGCTGGTGTTGATCTTGTTGAGCGGCGAGAAACGCTGGCCTTGCGGGGTGCCCCCCCAGCTCAGCACATTGCCCGAGGCCGAAGACTCGGTGTCGATCATCTGGTCGGTCACGCCGGCGGCGTGGCTGCTGGCCGCCGTGGCCAGGCCGATGGCCATCAGCAGGTTCAAGAGAGTCGGTCGCATGTTGTCTCCTCGTGGGTGGATGCCGCCCGGTGGACCGGGCTGGCGACGCAGTTGAGCGCCGTCAAACAGCGCAATGTCCGTGCCATGGCCGGGGCCGGATTCCGGGGCCTGCGCCGGGCTGCACAGGCCGGTTTCTCCACGGGTTTCCCCGTTCGATCGCTCCAGGGTTGCTACAGGCTTGAGCAGCCGGTGTCCCAGGCCGACGCGCCGCGGCGGGACAGCCCGGCTCAGGCCCTGAGCCCCGGCCAGCCGGGACTGGCCCAGCGCCGGCCGGCCTTGTCGAGGGTCAGCACCGCCACGCCCCAGGCCCGCGCCACGGCCGCCGCGCCTTCCGCGCCGGCCATGAACACGACCTTGGTCAGCGCATCGGCCAGCGCACCCTCGCGCGCCAGCACGCTGACCTCGGCCAAAGTGGGCGGCGAATCGCCAGTGCGCGGGTCCAGGATGTGGTGGTGGCGGAAGTCCGGCGTGAAGCAGCTCGGGTTGTCGGCCGAGGTGGCCAGGCAGCCGCCCTGCAGCCCCACCCGGTCGACCCAGGCCTCGGCCTGGCGCGGGTCGGCCACCGCCAGGGTCCAGGGTTGCCCCCGGGGATTCCGCCCCTCGGCCGCCCATTCACCCGTGTCGACCAGGGCATGGGCCACGCCGTGGCGGCGCAGCAGCTGGGCCGTCAGATCGGCCGCATGGCCCTGGGCGATGCCGTTGAGCGTGACCCCCATGCCGAGCCGCGCCAACCGGATCTCGTCCTCACCCAGCTGCAGCCCCCGCCAGCCCACCTTCTGCCGCGCGGCTTCACGCTCCGCAGCGGTGGGCAAACGCCCCTGCTGACGACAGCGGTCATACAGAGCCCAGAGCGGCTGCACCGTGACGTCGAAACTGCCGCCGCTGCGCGCCGAGATGGCCTGGGCCCGGCGCAGCAGGCCCAGCAGCTCGGCCGGCGGCTGCACCAGCCGCCCCTCGCGGTTCAGGCGCGAGAGCGCGCTGTCCGGGTCGAACAGGTTCATCTGCCCGTGCAGGCGCTGCAGCAGGGCCACCGCGGCGTCCAGCCCTTCATGCAGGCGGGCGAGATCGGTGTGGGCGGCCTGCAGGCTCAGCGTGGTGCCGAAGCCCACCAGCGAGCGGGTGTCCCAGTGCAGGGGCTCGGCTCCCGCCGCGACACGGGCCGCGGCCGGGGCCAGCAGCGCCCCCAGGGCGCAGCGGAGGAACTGTTGTCGGCGCATGGCAAACCTCCTGCGGGTTCAGGCCGGCGCGCGGCCGGGCCGCTGAGCCGGCACCGCGCGGATCGGGATCACCCGCTGGCGCGCCTGGGCGATCAGCGGGGCACAGCGGGCCGGGTCGTCGTGGATGGCCACGCAGTCCAGGCACTGGAAGCACTCGGCGTAGTCCACCGTGCCCTCGGGCGCGATGGCCTGGTAATGGCAGCGGTGGCGGCAGGTCTGGCAGGGCGTGCCGCACTCCATGCGCCGGGCGATCCAGTCCCAGCGGCGCAGCCGGCCCAGCAGGGCCAGGCCCGCGCCCAAGGGGCAGAGGTAGCGGCAGAAGCCCTTGTAGAGAAACAGCGAGAGAGCCAGCAGCCCCACCGCCCAGACCACCGCCGGCCAGGCCCGCTGGAAGCCCAGGGTGATGGCCGTCTTGAAGGGCTCGAACTCCACCACCCGGTCCACCCAGGCGCCATGCACCGGCGCCACGGCGGCCACGCCGACGATCCCCGCCAGCACGACGTACTTCAAACGCTTGAGGCGCCGGTCCCAGACCTGGCGCAGGCGCCGGGGCTTGATCCCCAGCCGTTGCCCCAACTGAGACACCAGCTCCTGAAAGGCGCCGAAGGGGCACAGCCAGCCGCAGAAGGTGCCGCGGCCCCACAGCACCAGGCTCACCGCCACCACGGCCCACAGCGCCACCGTCATCGGGTCCAGCAGGAAGAAGCCCAGGCCGCG
>JAYSCA010000425.1:0-3092 GCA_041915165.1 Ideonella sp. | reverse complement strand
TTTCGGGGCGCAGCCCGCGTTCGCGCCCGCCAACCTGCAGCGCCTGTTGACCCGGGTGAAGCCCGGTCTGATCCGGGTCGAGTCGGACGAGGTGACCTATCCCGCCCACATCCTGCTGCGCTTCGACATCGAGCAGGCCCTGATCAGCGGCCAGGCCGAAGCCGAGGACATCCCCGCGCTGTGGGACGACGGCATGCAGGCGCTGCTGGGCTTGGACACCCGCGGCAATTTCCGGGATGGTCCGATGCAGGACGTGCACTGGCCGGAGGGCCTGTTCGGCTACTTCCCCTGCTACTCGCTGGGCGCCATGTACGCGGCCCAGTGGTTCGCGGCGCTGCGCCGCGACCTGCCCGACGTGGACGCCGGCATCGCCCGGGGCGAGCTGGCCCCAGTGTTCGACTGGCTGCGTGAGCGCATCTGGCAGCAGGGCAGCCGCTGGACCACATTGGAACTGACGCAGCGCGTCAGCGGCGAGCCGCTCAACCCGGCCTACTTCAAGGCGCACCTGGAGGCGCGCTACCTGGGCTGACGCCAGCGGAGGGTCAGGGCGCGGCGTCCGGGCCGTCGCTCGCCGCCTCGGCGGCGGGGGCGGCCGACTTGGCCTTGGCGCGGGCCTGTTTGCGGGCCACGCGCTTGCGGGCCGGCTGCGCGGGGGCTTGCAGCGCCCGCACCTGTTCCGCCAGCGCGGCCACCTGGGCCCGCAGATCGGCCACTTCCTGGGCCGTCGGCAGTCCCATGCGCTGCATCACCTGGCTGGAGCGGGCCTCGAAGACCGATTCCAGCTTGTCCCAGGGCGCACCGGCCTTGCCGCTCAAGGCGTCAGCTTTGCTGGCCAGGGCCTCCAGGGGCACCTGGGCCTTGTCCTTGAGCTGGTTGCCTTCCTTGACCAGGGCTTCGAACACCTTGCCACCCTCCTGCTGGGTCTTGGCGAAGGCACCCAGCCCGGCCAGCCAGATCTGGTGGGCGGAGGCCCGGATGGTGTGGGCCAGGGATTCGGCCGCGGCGCTGTCCGCCGGGCTGTCGGGGTGTTCTTCCGGGGTCGGATCGGTCATGTCTGCTTCTCCTGTGTGACGCCAACGGATGGTGAACCCAATCCGGTCATCGAATCAAGGGAGCTTGCGGATGGACGTCACCACATACTGCCCATTCACCTGGGCCGCTTCGAAGGACACCTTGTCCCCCTCGGCCAAGCCTTGCAGCAGGCTGGGCGGGGTGGCCTTGAAGACCATGGTCATCGGAGGCATGTCCAGGTTCGGAATCGGGCCGGCCTTGATCGTCACCTTGGCCTGGGCGCTGTTGATCTTGCGGATCTCGCCCTCAGCGGCGTGGGCGCTCACGGCCAAACCGGCCAGCACGGCGGCAAGCCAGAGGGCGGGGCGGGTCGTCAGGGACATGGCGGTTTCCTTTCACTTTCTTCAACGCATGGCCGGGCGCTCTGGCTGACGCGGCCATGCCCCAGCGTAACAGCAACGGCCGCGACGGCCTGTGCCTACAATGCCGCAGCCCGGTCTGGCATCCGGCCCCGTGGGCTGTCAGTACGGCCGGTTTTTCCACCCGTTCCACGCCGCCACCATGAGCACCGACGCGCCCGTGCCTTCTTCCCTGGACGCCATCCAGCCCCGCGACAAGGCCGAGATCCTGGCCCAGGCCCTGCCCTACATCCGCAAGTTCCACGGCAAGACGCTGGTGATCAAGTACGGCGGCAACGCCATGACGGACCCGGCCCTGCAGCAGGACTTCGCCGAGGACATCGTGCTGCTCAAGCTGGTCGGCATGAACCCCATCGTGGTGCACGGCGGTGGCCCGCAGATCGACGCCGCGCTGGCCAAGATCGGCAAGAAGGGTACTTTCGTGCAGGGCATGCGCGTGACCGACCCCGAGACCATGGACGTGGTCGAGTGGGTGCTGGCCGGCGAGGTGCAGCAGGACATCGTGGGCCTGATCAACGCCGTGGGCGGCAAGGCCGTGGGCCTGACCGGCCGCGATGGCGCGATGATCCGCGCCCGCCAGATGCGCCTGGCCGACAAGGACGACCCGAGCAAGACCCACGATGTGGGCCAGGTCGGCGAGATCGTCTCGATCGACCCGAGCGTGGTCAAGGCGCTGCAGGACGACGCCTTCATTCCCGTCATCAGCCCGATCGGCTTTGGCGAGAAGAACGAGAGCTACAACATCAACGCCGATCTGGTGGCCTCCAAGCTGGCCGAGGTGCTCAAGGCCGAGAAGCTGCTGCTGCTGACCAACATCCGCGGGGTGCTGGACAAGCAGGGCCAGCTGCTGACCGACCTGACCGCCCGCCAGATCGACGAGCTGGTGGCCGACGGCACGATCAGCGGCGGCATGCTGCCCAAGATCGCCGGCGCGCTGGATGCCGCCAAGAGCGGGGTCAACACGGTGCACATCGTCGACGGCCGGGTGCCGCATGCCATGCTGCTGGAGATCCTGACCGACCAGGCCTACGGCACGATGATCCGCTCGCACTGAGATGGCGCGCCGCGCGCAGCCGGACCCGGTCTGGCTGTTCGACCTGGACAACACCCTGCACAACGCGGGCGTGTCGGCCTTCCATCACTTCGATGCGGCGATGAACCGCTACATCGAGGACACGCTGCAGCTCAGCCACGAAGAGGCCGACCATCTGCGGGCCCACTACTGGGCCCACTATGGCAACACGCTGGTGGGCCTGGTGCGCCACCACGGCGTGCGGGTCGAGCACTTCGTGCGCGCCACCCACCGGTTGCCGGACCTGGAGCGCGAGCTGATGGGCCACCCGCACGATGTCGCGGCGCTGCGCCGCCTGCCGGGCCGCAAGATCGTGCTGACCAACGCCGGGCGGGATTACGCCGTGCGGGTGCTGCGCCACCTGGGCCTGCTGGCCTGCTTCGACGAGGTGGTGGGCGTGGAGCAGATGCATTGCTTTGGCGATCTGCGGCCCAAGCCCGATGCGCGCATGCTGCGTCTGCTGGCCGCCCGCCTGAAGGTGCCCCTCAGCCGGTGCGTGCTGGTGGAGGACAGCCTGATGAACCAGAAGTCGGCCCACCGGGTTGGCATGCGCGCGGTGTGGATGCAGCGCTGGTCGCGACGCCATGCGC
>JAYSCA010000424.1:0-3093 GCA_041915165.1 Ideonella sp. | reverse complement strand
GCGGCAGGCGCAGCGGGCTCTGGTTCTCCACGATGGGCTGGTCCTGCAGGAAGATGGTGTCCTGGAACTGGCGCAGCTCGGCGTCGCTGCTCTCGAAATTGGTCATCGCCAGGATGATCCAGGCCCGAGTGCGGGTCTCGGTCATCGGCTGCAGGTGCAGGCTGATGGCCTCGTGGAAGCCGGCCATCACCGCCGGCACCTTGGTCAGGATGGCGGTGAGCGGGCGCACCACCCGGTAGGTGTACTCGACCATGCTGCCGCTGTCCGACAGCTTGTTCGACTGCGGCTGCCAGGCCTGACACTGCACGGCCCGCACGCCGCTGCCATAGACCGGGTCGTCGAAGCTCTGCACCTCGTAGTCCGGGATCTCCGGGCGGCTCTTCTCGCCCAGGATGTCGGTGTGCACCCAGGCGAAGTGCGACATGTCCAGGAAGTTCTCGACCAGGCGCGGGCCGCTGGCCGCCACCTCGTAGGGGCCGCACCAGACCTTGCGCAGGCGTTCGTCGTCGAACTCCGGGAAGGGCAGCACGTCCTGCGCCGGGGTGCCCAGGCAGACCCAGACCAGGCCATAGCGCTCCTGCACCGCGTAGGTGGTGACGCGGCCGGTCATCCGGTCCGGCGTCAGATCCGGCATGGCCGGGATGTGCTTGCACTGGCCGTCCTCGCCGAAGATCCAGCCGTGGTAGGGACAGGTGATGCCATCGGACTGCAGCGGCCCCATCGACAGCTTCATGCCACGGTGGGGGCAGCGGTCCTCCCAGGCGTGCAGACGGCCCTCCTGGCTGCGCCAGACCAGCACGTGGGTGTCCAGCAGCAGGGTGGCGATCTGCTGGCCCGGCGCCAGCTCGGCCGCGATGGCCACCGGATGCCAGTCGTTGATCAGCACGGGGTCACGCAGCGGCGCAGTCATCGGGAATCCTTCAAAAGATGGAACAGCCATGCCAGGGTTGTACCCAGCCCGCGGGCCCGATGTAAGGGCCTGGGCGCAATGGCCTGTTCCATTTGTGGAACACTGCGCCCATGATCGACATCCGGCTGGTCGAGCACTTCGTGCTGTTGATGACCCATGGCAGCCTGACCCGGGCCGAGGCGGTGAGCGGCGTGCCCAAGGCGACGCTGAGCCGGCAGATCGCCCGGCTGGAAGCCGAGCTGGGCATGCCGCTGTTCGTGCGCACGCCGCGGCGCATGGTGCCCACCGAGGCCGCGCAGACCTACTTGCAGCACTGCCGCCAGGTGCTGGACGCGCTGGGCGCCGGGCTGGACCAGGCCCGGGTGGCGGTGCAGAACCTGGCCGAAGGTCTGTCGGGCGACCTGCGGGTGCTGACCAGCAACTACTTCAGCACCTCCTTCGTCTGCCAGGTGCTGCACGACTTTGCCGAACGCCACCCCCAGGTCACCTGCCACCTCGACCTGGCGGGCGACGGCCTGCAGGACCTGCCCGAGGGGGTGGACTGCTATGTCTGCACCCACCTGCCGCGGCACCCGCACCTGGTGGCCAAGCGCCTGGGCCGGCTGGCCTACGGCCTGTTCGCCAGCCCGCGCTACCTGCGCCAGCACGGCGCGCCCGGCCACCCGGGCGAGCTGCCCAGACACCGCACCATCTGGCTGGACAGCCCGGGCGCCGCCCCGGTCTGGTCGCTGATGTCCAGCGAACGGTCCTGCGAGGTGGCGCTGGCCCAGCCCACCACCACCAACGACCCCTGGGTGCTGAAGACCTTCGCGCTGGACGGCTTCGGCATCGCCCTGCTGCCGGACTATTTCTGCCGGCCCGAGCTGGAAGCCGGGGTTCTGGTGCCGGTGCTGCCCGCCTGGCGGCCGCGTCCGATGCCGGTCTACGGCGTCTACCCCAAGCAGCGCGCCATGGGCAAGAAGCTGGCCGCGCTGCTGGAGGTGATGGAGGACTGCTTCGCCCGCATCGACACGCTGCAGGTCTACGTCGGCCAGCGGGCCTGAGGCCGATTCAGCCGCGCACCTCGCCCTGGCCCAGCACGATCCACTTCAGCGAGGTCAGGCCCTCCAGCCCCACCGGCCCGCGGGCGTGGAACTTGTCGGTGCTGATGCCGATCTCGGCACCCAGGCCGTACTCGAAGCCGTCGGCAAAGCGGGTGCTGGCGTTGACCATCACGCTGGCCGAATCGACCTCGCGCAGAAAGCGCATCGCGTTCGGGTGGTTGGTGGTCAGGATGGCGTCGGTGTGGTGGCTGCCGTAGCGGTTGATGTGGTCGATGGCCTCGTCCAGGCTGGCCACCACCTTGACGCTGATGATGGGCGCCAGGTACTCGGTGGCCCAGTCTGCCTCGCTCGCCTCGGCCAGCTTCGCGCCCGGCACGTCCGACAGGATGGCGCGGGCCGCCGGGTCGCAGCGCATCTCCACGCCCTTGGCGGCGAAGAGGGCGCCGATCTGCGGCAGGAAGGCCGCGGCGCTCTGCGCGTGCACCAGCAGCGACTCGGTGGCGTTGCAGGGGCTGTACTTCTGGGTCTTGGCGTTGTCGGTCACCACCAGGGCCTGGGCGATGTCGACCTCGGCGTCCACATAGGTGTGGCAGTTGCCGTCCAGGTGCTTGATGACCGGCACCTTGGCCTCGGCGCTGATGCGCTCGATCAGGCCCTTGCCGCCGCGCGGGATGATGACATCCACGAACTCGGGCATGGCGATCAGGCGGCCGACGGCGGCGCGGTCGGTGGTCTCCACCAGCTGCACCGCGGTGGCCGGCAGGCCGGCCTCGGTCAGGGCCTGCTGCACCAGCTTCCACAGCGCCAGGTTGGAGTGAATGGCCTCGGAGCCGCCGCGCAGGATGCAGGCGTTGCCGCTCTTGATCGCCAGTGAGGCCGCCTCGATGGTCACATTGGGCCGGCTCTCGTAAATCATGCCGAACACGCCCAGCGGCACCCGCATCTGCCCCACGCTGATGCCGGTCGGGCGGCGCTTGACGCCGGTGATCTCGCCGACCGGATCGGGCATGGCGGCCAGCTGCTCGCAGCCCTCGGCCACGGTGGCCAGCACCTTGGGCGTCAGGCGCAGGCGGTCCACCATCGGCGCGGCCAGGCCGGCGGCCTCGGCGGCGGCGATGTCGCGGGCGTTGTCCGCCTGCA
>JAYSCA010000423.1:0-3099 GCA_041915165.1 Ideonella sp. | reverse complement strand
CGCTGACGCCGTGGCCGTTGGCGTATTCTTCGTAATACCACTCGCCATTGGCATTCACGACGCCGGCAGGCGGTTCGTACTCTGCCACCGGCACACTCTTGATGGCTTGGCTCATGTACTGGATCCAGACCGGCAAGGCCAAGCCACCGCCCGTTTCCCGGGCTCCCAGCTTGCGCGGGTTGTCGTAGCCGATCCAGACCACCGCAGCGAGGCTGGGCTGGAAACCTGCGAACCAGGCATCCATCGAATCATTGGTGGTGCCGGTCTTGCCGAACAGGTCGGGACGCTTCAAGGTGGCCTGGGCCTTGGCGGCCGTGCCTGAACGAGCGACCTCCTGCAGCAGGCTGTCCATCACGAAGGCATTGCGGGGTTCGATGACCCGCAAGGATTCGTCTGGGTCCTTCAGCGGGGTCTCGTGCAGCACATGGCCGCGTGCATCGGACACCTTGGCAATCAGAATGGGATCGACGCGGTAGCCACCATTGGCAAACACGCTGTACGCCACCACCATCTGCATCGGGGTGACCGAGCCGGCGCCGAGGGCCATCGTCAAATACGGGTCGTGCTTCTCCTTCTCGAAGCCGAACCGGGTGATCCATTCGCGGGCATAGGGCACGCCAATGGACTGCAGTACGCGAATCGACACCATGTTCTTCGACTTGGCCAACGCGCGCCGCAGCGTCATGGGGCCATCGTAGGTGCCGTCGTAGTTCTTCGGTTCCCAAGGCTGGCTGCCGGTGGTGCCCGCGTCGAAGAACAGCGGCGCATCGTTGACCACGGTGGCCGGTGTGAAGCCCTTCTCGAGCGCCGCCGAATAGATGAAGGGCTTGAAACTGGAGCCCGGCTGACGCCACGCCTGGGTGACGTGGTTGAACTTGTTCTTGCTGAAATCGAAGCCGCCCACCATGGCATGGACGGCACCGGTGTGGGGGTCCATGGACACGAAGGCGCCCTCCACCTCGGGCTGCTGGGTGAGGATCCAGTTGCCCTTGCTGTCCTGCAGAACGCGCACGATCGCACCGCGTCGGACCTGCACCTTCGGGTCGGCCTTGTCGGACAGGCCGGATTGGGCGGGCTTCAGGCCATCGCCGGTGATGGTCACGGTGTCCCCGGACTGCAGCGCGGCCACTACCTTGCGCGGTGAGGCGGCCAGCACCACGGCCGCCTTCAACTCGTCGTTGTCAGGATGATCGGCCAGGGCCTCCGCCACGCGGGCATCCAGGTCCTGCGGATCGGCGGGCAGATCCACATAGGACTCCGGACCGCGGTAGTGCTGGCGCTGCTCATAGTCCATCAGCCCCTTGCGCAGGGCCCGGTAGGCGGTGTTCTGCTCGTCTGAACGGACGGTCAGTTGAACCTGCAGACCGCGCGTGTAGGTTTCTGGACCGTATTCGGCAAAGATCATCTGCCGGGCCAGTTCCGCCACATACTCGCCGTGCACGGGCAGGTCGTTGGCGGGCCGGTACGTCAGCTTCTGAGCCTGGGCCGCATCGCGCTCCTCGGCGGTGATGAAGCCGTTTTCGTACATGCGGTCGATGATGTAACGCTGCCGGACAGTGGCCCGCTTTGGGTTGGCGATCGGGTTGTAGGCAGAAGGGGCCTTGGGGAGGCCGGCCAGCATGGCGGCTTCGGCCACCGTGATGTCCTGCAGCGGCTTGCCGAAGTAGATCTCGCTGGCAGCGGCGAAGCCGTGGGCACGCTGCCCCAGGTAGATCTGGTTCATGTAGATCTCGAGGATCTGGTCCTTGCTCAGCTGGCTCTCAATCTTCAGAGCCAGCAGCACCTCATACAGCTTGCGGGTGAGTGTCTTCTCGGTCGAGAGATAGAAGTTGCGCGCCACCTGCATCGTGATGGTGGAGGCGCCCTGGCTGCCGGCGGCGCCCAACTGGGCCATGGAGGCACGCAGCACCCCCAGATAGTCCACGCCGCTGTGCTGATAGAAGCGAGCGTCCTCGATGGCCAGCACCGCGTCGCGCATGACCTTGGGGATCTCGGCAATGGGGGTGAAGTGCCGTCGCTCATCACCGAATTCGCCCAGCAGCAGGCCGTCGGCGGAATAGACCCGCAGCGGGAGCTTGGGCTGGTAATCGGTGATGGCACTCAGCTCGGGCAGGGCCGGGTAGGCTACGGCCAGCGCGATACCCCCACACAGGGCGATGGTCGCCAGCAGGGCGCCCAGCAACCCGAAAAACCACAGGAGGACACGTCCCAGCATGCGCGCCAAACGAGAGGCCGGTGATGAAGGGCGGAGGGGCGGGGAGGGGGTGTGTTCTGCGTCGGTCATGTGGCTCCCGGGAGGACTCCCGGCGGGGCGCAGCGATTATAGGAACTGCCCCTGGAAGGGGCGTGTTTCTCCGGGCTTCCTGGCCGGTCTGGCCGCCTACAGTGCAGGCGGGATGTAGCGTTCTCTTACCAAATGCATCCACACTGCAACGCAACCTGCAAGTGCGCTTGAGGATTTCCTTGTTGTGTCAACGGGCTTGCTGCTAGGATTCAAGTGCCTTCTTAACTTTAACGTGGCCATTGCGGGCCGCTGGAGCCGTCTTTCGTGGGTTTTCTAGATCGCCTTGTAGGCCGGAAACATCCCCAGATGATGGGTCTCGACGTCAGCACATCCAGCGTCAAGCTGGTCGAGCTGGGGCAGACCGCGTCCGGGGACTTGGTGCTCGAGCGGCTGGCCAGCGAGCCCTTCGAGAAGGGTTGGATCGTGGACGGCCAGATCGAGAAATTCGATGAAGTGGCCGACGCCGTGCGGCGGGTCGTTGCCCGCAGCGGGTCCCGAACCCGGCAGGTCGCGATGGCCATGCCAGCGGCTTCCGTGATCACCAAGCGCATCGTTCTGCCTGCTGGGTTGCGCGAAGAGGAAATGGAAGTCCAGGTGGAGGCGGAAGCCCACCAGTACATCCCGTTTTCGCTGGACGAGGTGAGTCTGGATTTCTGTGTGATCGGTCCCAACGCCAATTCGGCAGGGGATGTGGATGTGCTGATTGCGGCCTCCCGCAAGGATCGCGTCCAGGATCGCCAGGGCTTGGCGGAAGCGGCCGGGCTCACGCCGATGGTGCTTGACATTGAGTCGCATGCCTCCCGCTTGGCGATTGG
>JAYSCA010000422.1:0-3101 GCA_041915165.1 Ideonella sp. | reverse complement strand
CCAGGGCCGCTGGACGCTGGACCTGGACCGGCTGCTGGCCGCCCTGACGCCCCAGACCCGGCTGCTGATCATCAACTCGCCCAACAACCCCACCGGCTGGACGATCGACGAGGCCGCCATCCCGGTCATCCTGGCGCACTGCCGCCGGCACGGCATCTGGGTGCTGAGCGACGACGTGTACGAGCGCCTGGTCTACGACCCGGCCCAGGCCTCGGCGCCCTCCTTCCTGCGCCACGCCGCGCCGGATGACCGCTTCATCTCGGTCAACAGCTTCTCCAAGGCCTGGCGCATGACCGGCTGGCGCGCCGGCTGGATGGTGGTGCCCGAGGCCCTGGCCGACGACCTGGCCAAGCTGATCGAGTTCAACTTCTCCTGCGTGTTCGAGCCCATCCAGCGCGCCGGGGTGGCCGCGCTGGAACAGGGCGAGGCCGACGTGACCCGGCTGCGGGCCGAGCTGCGGGCCTCGCGCCAGCTGCTGGCCGGAGCGCTGCAGGCCTTGCCGGGCGTGGAGGTGCCCGAGGCCGGCGGCGCGATGTACGTGTTCTTCCGCCTGGCCGGCTTCGACGATTCGCTGGACCTGGCCAAGCGGCTGGTCGGCGAGGTCGGCCTGGGCCTGGCCCCGGGGGCGGCCTTCGGCCCCGAGGGCGATGGCTGGCTGCGCTGGTGCCATGCGGTGAGCGACCTGCAGACGCTGCGCACCGGCGTGGACCGGCTGGCCAGCTTCGTGGCCCGCCACCGGCCAGGCTGACCCGCGCGCGGCGGCGGCGTTCAGCGCCAGCCGGCGCCGGTGGCCTGGCTCAGGTGCACGTAGTCGTGCAGGTCGCTGAGCATGAAGTGCCGGTTCTGCACCTCGCCCATGTGCGCCAGCGTGGCGGCCTCCCCGGCCAGCCACTGGCGCGCCGTGGCGCGGAACTCCTGCGGCATGGCCTGGTTGAAGGCCGAGGGCTGGACCAGCAGGTGGCAGACCTGCTCGAACAGCAACCGGTAGCGCTCATCCTCGGCCGCCTGGTAGACATCGCCGAAATCCCGCCAACGGGGCTGGCCACTGCCGGCCGCCGCATCCCAGCGGTCGAACAGGCGCAGGTAGTCGGCGGCGCCCGGCCCCTCGCCGGTCAGGAAAGGCGTCTCGCCCATCGCCGTCAGGCCGGCACCGGCATGGCCCAGGCGGGCGGTGCCTGCAGGCGTTCGACCAGCAGCGGCCGCACCTGGTCCACCCAGGCGTCCAGCCGGGCCTCGGTCAGCAGGCCCTGGGTGCGCTGGTCGATCACCAGGCCCACGAAGCGCCCGTCCACCACCGCCGCGGACTGTTCGAAGCTGTAGCCCTCGGTGGGCCAGCCGCCGACGATCTCGGCGCCCCAGCCCTGCAGCACGTCGTGCAGGCGCCGCAGCGAGCTGGCAAAGCGTTCGGCATAGCGTTCCTGCGCGCCCAGGCCGAACAGCGCGATGCGCTTGCCGCGCAGGCTCACGTCGGCCGGCATCTTGGCCAGAAACTCCTCCCAGTTCGACTCCAGGCAGCCGGCGCTGTGGCCGGGGATCTGGCCCACGCCGTAGCTGGGCGTGCCCAGGATCAGCGCGTCATGGGCCAGCAACTGCGCCGGCTCGATGCGGTTGACGTTGAGCGGCTTGGCGGCCAGGGCGTCGCCCAGCCGGGCCTGGATTTTCTTGGCCACCAGCCGGGTGGTGCCGGTCTCGGTGCCGAAGAAGATGCCGATCTGCTGCATGGGAGTGGGCTCCTGCGCGGAATGCGCTGCATGAGACAAAGGCGCGGCCGGAATGTCGGCAATGCGACATCCCCGCGGCGGTCTTCCGGTCCACCGCAAGAAGCGTGCAGGCTCGAACGATGAGCCACCAGACGATTCCATGAACCTGTGCGAATCGCTCGGGCAAGCGCCCCCGGCGCCGCAGGGCCGCCGTGCCCCGCCTAGGATGGCTGCGTCACCACAGGAGGGGCCATGCCCACCGACGCCACCGCGCCCGCGCCCGCGCCCTACCGGGCCATCGTCTGCCACTTCGACAGCTACAGCGCCGCGCTGAACTTCGCCTGCTGGCCGGAGCGCTGCCTGCTCTGGCCCGCGCCCCTGCCCGAAGGCGCCACGCCGGCCCCGGTCAGTCTGCCCAATGACGGCGCGGCCGCGCACCAGACGGCGCTGCAGTTGCTGGGCGTGCCCGAAGGCGAGCTGGTGTGGATGCCCGACTACGACCAGGGCGCGCAGACGCCGGAAGGCGAGATCCGCGTGCACTTGCTGCGCAGCACCGCCTTCGAGCCGCCGGCCGCGGCGCTGGAGGCCGCCGGCGGCGTGTTCAAGCCCATCTCGGCCCTGCGCGGCTACCCGCCGGTGGAACTGGCCCTGGTGCGCGAGGTGTTCAACCTGATCGTCGGCGGTGCCGGCCACCGAGCCTGAGGTGAAGGACGCCGCCGCCCCCCGGCACCACGGGCCCACCGTGGCTCACGCCCGGTAGCCCTCCTCGGCCAGCACCTGCCGCACGGCCGGCATGCCACGCATCCAGGCCAGATGGGCTGCGCAGTGCGGCGGCAGCGGCAGGCCGGTGTGCTCGGCCCAGAAGAACACATAGAACAGCGCCGCGTCGGCCAGGTTCAGCCGCCGCGCCAGGCTCTCGGTGGCCAACGCCGCCTCCAGCACCGCAAAGCCGGCCTGCACGATCTCGCGGCCCCGGTCCTGGATGGCCTCGGTCCAGCGGGCCGTGTCCGCCGCGTCCAGCCCGGGCGGCAGGTAGCTGTCCGGCGTGAAGACCCGGGTCCAGCCCTGACCGTGCACCGTGCCCACCGCGTAGTCCAGCCGCGCCAACAGCTCGGCGGCGGCGGCCGGGTCCTCCGGCAGCAGCTGGGCCTTGGGCGAACGCCGGGCCAGCCAGTAGGCGATGGCGCCGAACTCGGTCAGCACCCGACCATCGTCGAGCTGCAACGCGGGAATGCTGCCCTTGGGGTTGAGCGCCAGGTAGGCCGGCTGGCGGTGGTCGCCCGCCGGCAGGTTCAGCACCGTGACCTGGAACGGCAGCTCCAAGGTCTCCAGCAGGATGTGGATGCCGGTGGAGCAGGAGCCCGGCGTCATGAAGAAGGTCAGCATGCGCCGATGGTAGGC
>JAYSCA010000421.1:0-3102 GCA_041915165.1 Ideonella sp. | reverse complement strand
ATCCCGCGCTGGATCCGCCTGCGCCTGCAGAGCTTTGGCGACGACAGCGCCAGCATCAAGGCCTTCGGCCTGGAAGTGGTGACCGCGCTGTGCGAGCGCCTGCGCGCCGGCGGCGCCCCGGGGCTGCATTTCTACACGATGAACCAGAGCGGCCCGACGCTGGAAATCTGCCGCCGGCTGGGGCTGATGTGACCGGCCCGTGGCCAGATGTTGCGCGCGCGCGTCAGCCTCACCCGCTGAATCTGACGCAGATCAAGTCACATCCGCCGGTCAGCCCGAGCATGGGGGTGGTTTGCGCCGACGCAGGTTGACTTCGGTCCATTCACGGTGCAATCCATTTCAGACCGCAGGGTCTTACCTACATTGCAACCGAGAGAAGACGGAGTCTCCCACCATGCGCAAGCAACTGATCGCTCTGGCCGCCGTGGCCGCCGCCCTGGCCCCTCAATTCGCCTCTGCCCAGGATTCGGGCAACTGGATCGTGCGCGGCCGTGCGCTGTATCTGCAGTCGGACAACGGTGGCTCGACCAACGTGGCCGGCGGCGTGGGCAGCCTGGGCCTGAAGACCAATGACAAGGCCTTCCCGGAACTGGACATCAGCTACTTCTTCACGCCGAACATCGCGGCTGAGCTGATCCTGACCTACCCGCAATTCCAAGAAATCAAGGCGACCAACGCTGCTCTGGGCGTGAGCGACACCAAGATCGGCGGCTTCCGCCATCTGCCCCCGACCCTGACGGCCCAGTACCACTTCACCAACTTCGACGGCTTCCGCCCGTACGTGGGTGCCGGTGTGAACTTCACCAGCATCAGCCAAGTGCACTGGATTGACGCTCTCAAGACGTACAAGCCCAGCATCTCTGACAACAGCTTCGGCTGGGCGGTGCAAGCCGGCGTGGACATCCCTGTCGGCAATGGCTGGCTGGTGAACCTGGACGTCAAGAAGGTCAAGATCGGCGTGGACGTCAAGCTGGACGGCACCAAGGTCGGCGACTTCAACGTCGACCCGCTGCTGTTCAGCGTCGGCGTCGGCTACCGCTTCTGATGACACGGGGCACCTGCGGGTGCCCATCATCGAAGGGTCCATGCGTCAAAGGGCTGCCTCCGGGCAGCCCTTTTTCGTTGCAGCCGCTCAGTCCTCGCCCCGCTGCCAGTACACCCCTTCGTCCGTCAGGATGGCGTCCAGCGGGATGTCGTGCGGCTCGGGCTGCAGCCAGGGCACATAGCCATGCGTGTAGCCCACCCCCGCCGTGGCCGGACGGGGCTGCAAGGCGGCCAGCGTGCGGTCGTAGAAACCACCGCCATAGCCCAGCCGCACGCCCCCCGGGCCATAGCCCACGCAGGGCACCAGCAGCAACTCCGGGTGGAAGGCCTCGGTGTCCTTGGGCTTGGGGATGCCGTAGGCGTCCTCTTCCATCGGGCAGCCGGGATACCAGACATGGAAGGTCAGCTGCTTGGTCTCGCGGTTGATCACCGGCAGGCCAATGCGGCGCTCCTCTCCCGCCTCCGCCGCCTCGCTCCAGCGGTAGAGCGCCGGCAAGGCGTCGAACTCGCCCTTGATCGGCCAGTAGGCGCCAATCGTCTTCTCGGGCCGGCTGATCAGCCAGACCATCAGCACCTCCTGCAGGTGCGCGGCCCGCTGGTGGCGGTCCAGCAAGGCCATGCGTTCGGCCTGCAGTTGCTTGCGCAGCTGGGCCTTGTCACGCGAGGGTTCGAGGTTGAGCTTGAACGGCAGGGTCATGGCGTGGTGTGGGTCAGACCGTCGGGAACACGCCCCGATTGTGCGACCAAGCCCGCCCACCGCCATGCCAAGCCCGGGTGGCGCACTCAGCGGCGCAAACCCAGGGCCTCGTCCCCGGCGGGCGCCAGGCTGCTCGCCCAGGCCTGCAGACGCCGCGCCGCCCGCTCCAGCCAGGCGGCCAGCGCACACCGCCAGGCCTGGGCGCCGGCCGCACGGACCGGCCCCTGCCACAGCAACACCGGCGCCCGCGCCTGCGCGCGCCAGGGCTCCAGCGTGATCCGATCCCCGGCCCGCAGCCACAGGCGGTCGCCGGCGGACAGCACATGGTCCTCGGCATCGCCATCCCGGGTCAGCCACACCTGGCCGGTGGCCACCAGCAGCTCGCTGGCCCGCGCCATCCGGCCGTGCCAAACCCCTTGCAGGCTCATCGTGGAATGCAGCTTCATCATCAATCTCCCCGGCCCGACGGGCCCATCACAAGCCTTATCTTGAAGATATTTCCGCTTTGAATCCAATGACGAGTGGGCCATCGATTGATAGCATTCATGCATGAATTACCCGAGCCAGCGCCCCCTGTCCCTGGACTGCTTGCGCAGCTTTGAGGCGGTGGCCCGGCGCCTGAGCTTCAGCGCCGCGGCCGAGGAAATGCACCTGACCCAGCCCGCCATCAGCCGGCAGATCAAGGGGCTGGAAACAGAACTGGGCGCGCCCCTGTTCTCGCGCGGCACCCGCCGGGTGGAATTGACCGCCGCGGGCCAGACCCTGTTGCGGGCCGTCGCCCCCTTGCTGACCCGGCTGGACACCACGGTGCGACAAATCCGCCTGGCACGCTCGCGCCACCAGGTCAGCCTGACCACCTTTCCCTCCTTCGCTTCGCTGTGGTTGATGCCGCGGCTGGTGGATTTCGAGCGCGCCCACCCGGCGCTGGACATCCGCATCTCCGCCTCGGACCGTCTGGTCGACGAGGACGACCCGGAACTGGACCTGGCGCTGCGCCAATGCCGGGCCGAGCGCGCGCCGGCCTCCGCCATCCGGCTGTTCGGTGAGGTGCTGAGCCCGGTGATCGGCACCGGCCTGGCCGCCGCGGTCGCCCGGGGCGACGCCCCGCCGCTGAACACCCCCGCCGACCTGGCCCAGCACACGCTGCTGGAGATGGAAGATGGCAGCACCCAGGCCGGCCGCCTGGCCTGGCCAGCCTGGCTGGCCGCGCAGGGGCTGGAGCGCCTGCAGCCCCTGCGCTGGTTCAGCACCAACTACACCCACCAGCAGATGCAGGCCGCGCTGGCCGGCCAGGGGGTGGCGCTGGCCCGGCTGGCCCTGGTGCACGACGGCCTGAGCCGGGGCGAGCTGGTGGAGCCCTT
>JAYSCA010000420.1:0-3112 GCA_041915165.1 Ideonella sp. | reverse complement strand
AGCTCTGCGGATTTGAGGTGGGCCTGGACAAGCCCTTCTTCCTGATCGCCGGCCCCTGCGTGATCGAAAGCGAACAGCTGCAGATGGATGTGGCCGGCCAGCTCAAGGAAATCACCGCCGCGCTGGGTATCCCGTTCATCTTCAAGAGCAGCTACGACAAGGCCAACCGCTCCTCGGGCAGCTCGCCGCGCGGGCCGGGCATGGAAAAGGGACTCGAGATCCTGGCCAAGGTCCGCAAGGAACTGGGCGTGCCGGTGCTGACCGACGTGCACACCGAGGCCGAGGTGCCGGCGGTGGCCGCCGTGGTGGACGTGCTGCAGACGCCGGCCTTCCTGTGCCGGCAGACCGATTTCATCCGCGCCGTCGCCCAGTGCTGCAAGCCGGTGAACATCAAGAAGGGTCAGTTCCTCGCGCCGCACGACATGAAGAACGTGATCCAGAAGGCCCGGGACGCCGCGCGCGAAGCCGGCCTGTCCGAGGACCGCTTCATGGCCTGCGAGCGCGGCGCGAGCTTCGGCTACAACAACCTCGTCTCCGACATGCGCAGCCTGGCGATCATGCGTGAGACGCAGGCGCCGGTGGTGTTCGACGTGACCCACTCGGTGCAGCTGCCTGGCGGTCAGGGCACCAGCTCGGGCGGCCAGCGCGAGTTCGTGCCGGTGCTGGCCCGCGCAGGCGTGGCGGTGGGCGTGGCCGGACTGTTCATGGAAACCCACCCGGACCCGGCCCATGCCATGTCGGACGGCCCGAACGCCGTGCCCCTCAAGCACATGAAGGCTTTGCTGGAGCAGCTGGTGGCCCTGGACCGCGTGGTCAAGACCCAACCCCTGCTCGAAAACGATTTCGGCTGCTGAAGCGCTCGCGCGCACGGACAGCCCAGACCCAGTTTCAACATCAATGGAGAGAACATGAGCGCCATCGTTGACATCGTCGGCCGCGAAGTGCTGGACAGCCGCGGCAACCCCACCGTCGAATGCGACGTGCTGCTGGAAAGCGGCACCATGGGCCGTGCCGCCGTGCCCTCGGGTGCCTCCACCGGCTCGCGCGAAGCCATCGAACTGCGTGACGGCGACAAGAGCCGTTACCTGGGCAAGGGCGTGCTCAAGGCCGTCAACAACATCAACACCGAGATCAGCGAAGCCGTGCTGGGCCTGGACGCCTCTGAGCAGGCCTTCCTGGACAAGACCCTGATCGACCTGGACGGCACCGAGAACAAGAGCCGCCTGGGCGCCAACGCGATGTTGGCCGTCTCGATGGCCGTGGCCCGTGCCGCCGCCGAGGAATCCGGCCTGCCCCTGTACCGCTACTTCGGCGGCATGGGCGGCGTGCAGCTGCCGGTGCCGATGATGAATGTCATCAACGGCGGCGCCCACGCCAACAACACTCTGGACATCCAGGAGTTCATGATCATCCCGGTGGGCGCCCCCAGCTTCCGTGAAGCGATCCGCTACGGCGCCGAGGTGTTCCACGCCCTGAAGAAGCTGATCGACAGCAAGGGCATGAGCACCGCGGTGGGCGACGAAGGCGGCTTCGCCCCCAGCGTGGCCAGCCACGAGGCCGCCATCCAGCTGATCCTGGAAGCCATCGAGAACGCCGGCTACACCGCGGGCAGCCAGATCGCCATCGGCCTGGACTGCGCCTCCAGCGAGTTCTACAAGGACGGCAAGTACCAGCTGGCCGGTGAAGGCCTGACGCTGACCGCTGCCGAATGGACCGACATCCTGGCGACCTGGGTCGACAAGTACCCGATCATCTCGATCGAAGACGGCATGGCCGAGGGCGACTGGGAAGGCTGGAAGCACCTGACCGAGCGCCTGGGCCAGAAGGTGCAGCTGGTGGGTGACGACCTGTTCGTGACCAACACCAAGATCCTGAAGGAAGGCATCGACAAGGGCATCGCCAACTCGATCCTCATCAAGATCAACCAGATCGGCACCCTGACCGAGACCTTCGCCGCCATCGAGATGGCCAAGCGCGCGGGCTACACCGCCGTGATCAGCCACCGCTCGGGCGAAACCGAAGACTCGACCATCGCCGACATCGCCGTGGGCCTGAACGCCGGTCAGATCAAGACCGGTTCGATGAGCCGCAGCGACCGCATGGCCAAGTACAACCAGCTGCTGCGCATCGAGGAAGACCTGGGCGACGTGGCGGTGTACCCGGGCCGCAGCGCCTTCTACAACCTGCGCTGACGGCCGTCTGCCGCGGCCGTTCCCTTCGGCTGCGGCATACTCCCGCCCCATGCGTGCCCTGCCCATCATCCTGGCAGCCCTGCTGCTGATCGTGCAGGCCGAACTCTGGTTCGGCCGCGGCGGGGTCTCGCACGTGATGGAACTCCAGCGGGAGGTGGTGGCCCAGCGGGCCGCCAATGACCAGGCCCGTGCCCGCAACGACCGGCTGCAGGCGGAAGTCACCGACCTGCGCGAAGGCCTGGAAATGGTCGAGGAGAAGGCCCGGCTGGAGCTGGGCATGATCCGTCCTGACGAGATGCTGGTCGTGGTGTCTCCGGCGCGCTGACCCGCGCCCTACCTTCCCCTCGCCTGCGGCGGCCAGGCCCTTTCCCGATGGACGCACTGACCCACCTTGCCGGCCTGTGGCTGTTGCCCGCTTTCACGCTCTGGGGCAGCCCCATCACCTGGACCGAGGTGCTGGCCTGCCTCCTCTCGCTGTGGATGGTGGGCTGCAACATGCGCGTGCATCCGCTGGGCTGGCCGCTCGCCATCGTCAGCTCGCTGCTGTACGCCGCGCTCTTCCTGCACTACCGCCTGTATGGCGAGGCCAGCCTGCAGCTGGTGTTCGTCGCCTTGGCCGGCTGGGGCTGGTGGGAATGGCTGCGCGGCCGGGGCGAAAACGGCGAACGGCTGACCGTCCACCGATTGAGCCCGTCCCAAGGTCGATACGCCCTGCTGCTCACGCTCTGCGCCTGGCCGCTGCTGGGCTGGCTGCTGCACCGCGTGACGGACAGTGACGTGCCCTATCTGGACGCCCTGCCCACCGTGGGCAGCATCACCGGCCAGATCCTGCTGGGCCGCAAGCTGATCGAGAACTGGCCGGTCTGGATCGCCGTCAACGTGATCAGCGTCGGCCTGTTTGCCTACAAGGGACTGGGGCT
>JAYSCA010000419.1:0-3127 GCA_041915165.1 Ideonella sp. | reverse complement strand
GGAGTACGGCCAGCGCCTGCAGCGCCTGCAGCGCAATGTGGCGGCCGATCCGACCGGCGGCGAGCCCTCGGGCAGCACGCGGCTGTGGCGCAGCGCGCTGCGTGGCGGGCAGGCGGCCGCGGGCTTCGTCCGCTGGGGCCTGCAGGCCGGCGCGCGGGCCGACCTGCTGCTGGCCGATGCGGCCGCGCCCGAATGCGCCGGCCTGCCCATGGACCGCTGGCTGGACGCGCTGGTGATGACCGGCCCGGGCACGCCCTGGGCCGGGGTGATGGTGGCCGGACACTGGGCGGTGCAGAACGGACTGTTGCGCCAGGGCCACTGTGCCGGGGCCCGTGACACCGCTTCGGCATACCGCCAGCTGATGACCACGCTGTGGCATTGAAGTCCCACCGGTACCGCATGGAATACTGACGGCATGTCCCCGCTCGCGCCGCTGTCGCCCCCGCCCTCTGAGCCCCAGGCCAATCCGTTCGCGGAGCCGGTGCCGGCGCTCTGGCTGTACCTGAGTTTCCGGGGCCGCATCTCCCGGCGCACCTTCTGGCGTGGCGTGGTCTGGCTGCTGCTGATGACGCTGCTGCTCAATGCGCTGTTCGGCATTGCCGGCATGACGGCCGAAGAGGCCGATGGCCTGGCCAACGGGCTGCTGCTCTGGCCCGCGCTGGCGGTGTCCATCAAGCGCTGGCATGACCGCAACCGCTCGGGCTGGTGGGTGCTGGTCAACCTGATCCCGCTGATCGGCTGGCTGTGGGTGCTGATCGAGAACGGCGCGCTGCGCGGCACGCCCGGACCGAACGACCACGGCCCGGCGCCGCGCGTCTGAGCGCTCGCGCCCGGGCCCGGATGCGCGCTCAGTAGCGCTCCGTCCAGCCTGCCAGGCGCAGGTACCAGTGCGCCAGCCAGGCAACCAGGCCGCGCCCCAGCACCGCATGCCAGCCCCGGCGCAGCGGCGCCACCGTGATGTGGCGCGACACGGTCAGGGCGCGCTCGAATTCCCGTGAGGCGGCTTCGCTCAGGGTCTCGTCGCGCAGCACCACGTTGGCCTCCAGGTTCAGCACCAGCGACAAAGGGTCGATGTTGGAACTGCCCACGGTGACCCAGGTGTCATCGGTCAGGGCCATCTTGGCGTGCAGATAGGCCGGCATGTACTCGTAGATCAACACGCCCTCGGACAGCAGCTCGTCGTAGAGCACCCGCGCCGCCAGCCCGGCGATGCGGTAGTCCACCTTGCCCTGCAGCAGCAGGCGCACCTGCACCCCCCGCCGGGCGGCCTTGACCAGCGCGCGGCGGAAGGAATGGCCGGGGTAGAAGTACGGCGTGACCAGGTCCACCCGCCGCTCGGCCTGCCGGATCGCGTCGATCAGCGCCCGCTCGATCGTGCGCCGCTGACGCATGTTGTCCCGCACCACGAACGCGGCCTGCACCGGCGCGGGGTCGGCCTCGCCCTGCTCACGGCGCGGCGGCAGGATGCGCAGCTGCCGCAGGTAGCGGTGGGCCGAACGCACCGGCCGTGCGCTGCGCACCAGGTGCAGCAGTTCCTGGCGCCAGTCCTCGCCAAAGGAGGCGCGGGTCCAGATGGCCCGCAGCGTCTGCTCCACCGGCGCCACCACCGGCCCGTGCAGTTCGGCGGCGTAGTCCAGCCGGGGGTGCTCGCTGCGGCCGTGGTGGATGTCGAGGCGGTCGTCGATGATGTTGATGCCCCCGACGAAGCCCCGCACGCCGTCGATCACGCACAGCTTCTGGTGCAGGCGGCGCATCTGGCCGGGCTGGAACCAGTTCCACCAGCGCTCCAGCGGACGGAACACCACCAGGTGCACCCCCGCCGGTTCCAGCCACTGGCGCAGCTGGCGCAGGCTGTGGTGCGAGCCGAAGCCATCCACCACCACCCGCACTCGCACCCCCCGGCGCGCCGCCGCCGCCAGGGCCCGGGCCACCGCATGGCCCGCGTCGTCGTGATAGAAGATGTAGGTGGCCAGCCAGACCTCGTGCAGCGCATGGCCGATGGCGTCGATCAGGCGCGGGAACAGCTCATCGCCGCCCCGCAGCAGGTGCACCTCGTTGTGGCCGAAGAAGACCGGCCGGGAGAAGATGTACCAGGCGCCGGGATGGACCGGCGTGTCAGGGCCTGACGCGTCGGTGGGCGCCATCGTCAGCTGCGCTCAAGTTCCACCAGCAGCGGCAGGTGGTCGGACATGCGGGCCCAGGCCGGCCCGCGCGGCACGCTGCTGCGCACGCAGCGGAAGCCCCGGGTGTAGACCCGGTCCAGCGCGAAGATGGGCACCCGCGACGGGAAGGTGAGCCGGCTGGCCAGCCGGCCGTCCGGCGCACGGGCGCGCAGCAGCCCCAGCTGGGCCATCGGCGTGTCCAGCCGCTCGCCCCAGTCGTTGAAATCCCCGGCCACCAGCAGCGGCGCGCCAGCCGGCACATGGGCCTGGATGAAGGCCGCCAGACGGCGCACCTGCCGCACCCGGCTGGCATGGATCAGCCCCAGGTGGGCCACCACCGTGTGCACCACCTCGCCCTGCCAGGTGACCGGCACATGCAACAGGCCGCGCTGCTCGAAACGGTGGTCGGACACATCCTGGTGCCCGATGTCCCCCATCGGCCAGCGCGACAGCAGCGCATTGCCGTGCTCACCGTCGCGCGTCACCGCGTTGGTGCGGTAGGCCGCCTCGTAGCCCTCCGGCGCCAGGAAGTCGGCCTGCCCCTCGTCCGGCCAGCCAAACCAGGTCTGCTCGAAGTGGCGCGCCTCGCGCTCGTTGAACAGCCGCACCTCCTGCAGAAAGACCAGATCGGCCTCCAGGGCCTTCACGCCCATGCCCAGGTTGTGGATCTCCAGCCGTTTGGCCGGTCCCAGGCCGCGCACGCCCTTGTGGATGTTGTAGGTGGCCACCCGCAGGCGAGGCACCTCACTGCGCTCGACCGGCGCCAGGGCATTGAGTTGACCAGGATGAACAGCAGCGACAGAAGGCATCACACAAGGGCCGCGAAGCGCGGCAGCAAAAGAATCGCCTCGGCATTCGAGGGCGAGAAGCAGGCATCGGCCGCGGCCTGCCAGGGCAGCCAGCGGTAGCGCAGGTGTTCGCGCGGCGCCAGGGTGACCGGCGTGCCCGCAGGCACCTGCAGCCCG
>JAYSCA010000418.1:0-3142 GCA_041915165.1 Ideonella sp. | reverse complement strand
CGGGGGTTTCCTGGCGCATCACCTTGGTGACGTCGGCCGGGTCCATGGCCACCCAGCCGTGGCCCTTCAGGTAGATCTCGGAGCGGCAGTGCTGCGCGCCCTTCAGGCTGGCGGGGTTGCCGCCCAGCTCGCGGTAGCCGAAGGCGCTGGGCACCAGGCGGATGCCGTACAGGTCCCGCGCGGGGATGCCCGCGGCGCGGCACAGGCCGACGAACAGCGCGTTGATGTCGGCGCACTTGCCCGACAGGTTGCCACTTTCCAGCATGGCGCGGATGTCGCCCACGCCGCAGCCGCGCACCTTGGGGTCGCGGTAGGAGCTGACGATCACCCAGTCGTAGATGCGCTGGGCCTTTTCACGGTCGGTGCGGGTACCCGCCACGATCTGCTGCGCCACCTTGCGCACCACACCGTCGACGGGGATCAGCTCGCTGGGCTGCACCCAGCGGCGCAGCTCGGCCGGGTCCACGGCTTCGGTGGCCTTGGCCTTCCAGTCCACGGCGCGGTTTTGCGTCTGCACCCGGGTGACCAGGGTGATGCTGGGCAGCGCCACCGAGGCGTCGTAGGTCGCGGTCAGGATCTTGGCGCCGGTGTCGCCGTCGGTGCTCATCTGCACCTTGCTGGCGTTGTCGGTCCAATGCACGTCCAGCGTGCGCTGCCAGCCGTTGTCCAGCGAAGGCACGGGCAACCAGATGCTGGACGGGCCCTTGGCGTCCTTCAGCGTCACGGTGGTCGTCACGTCGAAGGTGCGCCAGCCGGTGGGCTTGGGATCGAAATGGCGCTGAGCCTCTTCGGCACGCAGGGCGGGCACGCCCGCCAGCAGCAGAGAAGCCGAGGCCGATTTCACGAGGCTACGCCTCGACAGCAAGGTGGTCATTGGGTTGGAATCCTGTGGAAGGACCAAAATTTTAACGATGACCGGTTTTTCTCTCCGTGAAGCCTGCCCCGATGCGGGCAGGGATGTTCCCGACCGGCGCCGGCGTCAGGCCCTGGCCGCCGTTTCGGCATCGGCCGTGTTGACGGCGCTGGGGGCCGGCGCGCCCCGCCGGGCGCAGGCCGCGCCCACGGTGCTGCGCAAGGCGTGGCCGAGAGGGCGCGCCACGCCGGCGGTGGACCTGCCGCGGCTGGACGGTGGCCGCTGGACCCTGGCCAGCGCGCGGGGCGAGGCCGTGCTGCTGCACTTCTGGGCCACCTGGTGCGAGCCCTGCCGGGCGGAACTGCCCCGGCTGGCCGCGATGGCCGAGCGCGAGCGCGCCCGCGGCCTGCAGCTGATGGCGGTGGACTACCGCGAGCCGGCCAGCACCGTGCGAGGCTTTCTGAAGCCGCTGGGGCTGACCCTGCCGGTGGCGCTGGATGACGACGGCGCCGCCGCCAAGGCCTTCGAGGCCCGGGTCTTTCCCTGCACGGTGGGCATCGACCGCCAGGGCCGGGCCCGCTTCCAGCTGATGGGGGCGGTGGACTGGACCGGCGTCGAGGGCCGGGCGGTGGTGGACGAACTGCTGCGCGCCTGAGCCAGACTGCGCCGCTGGGCCAATGCGGTGGCCGGGCGGGCGCGGTGGCACGATGGGGCATGACCGTCGTGCGCACCAGCCACACCCATCCGCTGCAGATCGCCGAGCTGCGGGCCGGCGATGGCTGGGGCCGCATCGGCATCACCTTCTGCCCGGGCAAGCACGACCATGCGGCCGCCACCGGGGCCTGGGCGCGTGACCTGGGGCTGGACCTGGACGCGATCGTCGCCTGGGGCGCCACGCTGGTGCTGACGCTGGTGGAGCCGGCCGAGCTGCAGGCGCTGCGCGTGCCCCAGCTGGGGCAGGCGGTGCAGCGGCGCGGCCTGCACTGGGCGCATCTGCCCATCCCCGATTTCGGCGTGCCGGGCGAGCCTTTCGAGCGGGCCTGGCTCACCGAGGGGGCCGAGATCCGCCGCCGGCTGCGCGCGGGGGCCGACGTGCTGGTGCACTGCAAGGGTGGCCTGGGGCGGGCCGGCATGATCGCCGCGCGCCTGCTGGTGGAGCTGGGCTGGCCGGCCGAGCAGGCCATCCGCGCGGTGCGGCAGGTGCGGCGGGGTGCCATCGAGACCCCGGGCCAGCTGGCGCTGGTGCGCCGCACCCAGCCCTTGCCCTGAGGCGGGGCCGCCCATGCGGGAGGACGACAGCCCGATCGACACCACCGCGCTGCAGCGGGTGGGCGGCGGGCTGGGCAGCCACCCGGCTGGGATCTATGAAGACGCGCGGGGCCGGCGCTGGTACGTCAAGACGGTGGAGTCCCCGGCCCATGCGCGCAACGAATGGCTGGCCGCGCAGCTCTACCGCCTGGCCGGCGCGCCCACGCTGCCCTACCGCCGCAGCCGCGTGCCCGACCAGGTCGTCACCGCCTGGGTGCCGCTGCGTTGCCACCGGGTGTCCCAGCTCAGCGAAGCCGAGCGGTGCCAGGCCCGCCACTGGCTGGGCGTGCATGCCTGGCTGGCCAACTGGGACGCGGCCGGCTTTGACGGCGACAACCAGGGCGTGGGCCCCGATGGCACGGTGCTGACGCTGGACGTGGGCGGGGCGCTGCTCTACCGGGCCCAGGGCGACCCCAAGGGTGCGGCCTTTGGCACCCGGGTGGACGAGTGGGACCGCCTGCGCTGCGACCCCGACAACCCGCACGCCCGGCGCCTGTTCGCCGACATGGACGCGGCGGAACTGCAGGCGGCCGCGCAGGGGGTCACCGCGCTGTCGGCGGCGATGGTGCAGGCCTGCGTGCTGCGCCACGGCGGCACACCGGCGCTGGCGCAGCGGCTGCTGGCGCGCCAGGCCGATCTGCGACTCAGAGCTGGGCCAGGTAGTCCCGGCACAGCAGCACCAGGTCCGACTTGACCACGTAGCCGATCAGCCGGTCCTGCGTGTCCAGCACCGGCAGGCGCTCGCCCGGGTGGCGGCTGAACACCTCCAGCACCTCCCAGGCCGGGGCCTCCAGCCGCACGCGCGGGTAGTCGGCGCGCAGCAGCTGGGGCGGCCAGGGCTGCGCGGCGGCGGTGCCGTCGGGCAGCAGCTGCAGCCGGAAGTCCTGCAGCGGGATGGCGCCCAGGAAGCGGCCCGCCGCGTCGGTCACATAGACATGCTGCCAGCGGCTCTGGCGGAAACGTTCTTCCACCACCTGCATG
>JAYSCA010000417.1:0-3154 GCA_041915165.1 Ideonella sp. | reverse complement strand
TAGCAAGGCCGCCTCGGCAACGCCGTCCCGCTGAGCGGGGCATGCGGCCGGGCCGGCCGCGACGGCCGGCTCAGATGGACATGCGTTGGCGAACGCCCTCGGCTTCCATGTCGACGCCGCGCCCCCGCTGGATGATCTCGCCGCGCTCCATCACCAGGTACTGGTCGGCCAGTTCGGCGGCGAAGTCGTAGAACTGCTCGACCAGCACGATGGCCATCGTCTTGCGATCGGCCAGCATGCGGATCACCCGGCCGATGTCCTTGATGATGCTGGGCTGGATGCCTTCGGTCGGCTCATCCAGGATCAACAGCTTGGGCCCGGCGGCCAGGGCCCGGGCAATGGCCAGCTGCTGCTGCTGCCCGCCCGACAGGTCCCCGCCCCGGCGGTGGATCATCTGCTTCAGCACCGGGAACAGTTCGAACAGCTCGGCCGGGATCGGCGTGCTGCCGGGCTTGTAGGCCAGCCCCATGCGCAGGTTTTCTTCCACCGTCAGGCGGCCGAAGATCTCCCGCCCCTGGGGCACGTAGCCCACGCCCTTGCGCACCCGCTCGTAAGGCGTGTCGTGGCTGATGTCCTGCCCGTCCAGGGTGATGGACCCTGTCTTGATCGGCACCACGCCCATCAGGCTCTTGAGCAAGGTGGTCTTGCCCACGCCGTTGCGCCCCAGCACCACCGTCACCTCGCCCAGCTTCGCCTCGAAGCCGAGGTTGCGCAGGATGTGCGAGCCGCCGTAGTACTGGTTGAGTCCCTCGACCTTCAACATCTTTGGATTCCTTGTGACGTGGTCAGCGACCCAGATAGACCTCGACGACCTTCTCGTTGGCCTGCACCTCGGACAGCAGGCCCTCGGCCAGCACGCTGCCTTCGTGCAACACGGTCACCGTCTTGCGGCCCTCCGTGAGCTGATCGACGAACTTCATGTCGTGTTCGACCACCACCAGCGAGTGCTTGCCCTCCAGGCTGAGGAACAGCTCGGCCGTGCGCTCGGTCTCCTCGTCGGTCATGCCGGCCACCGGCTCGTCCAGCAGCAGCAGCTTGGGCTCCTGCATCAACAGCATGCCGATCTCCAGCCACTGCTTCTGGCCGTGGCTCAGCAGGCCGGCGGTGCGCTGCGCCTGCGGCAGCAGGTGGATCAGCTGCAGCGTCTCGCCAATGCGGTCCAGCTGCGCGCCACTCAGGCGGGCGAACAGGCCCGCGCGGGCGCGGCGGTCGGCCTTGAGCGCCAGCTCCAGGTTCTCGAACACCGACAGCTCCTCAAACACCGTGGGCTTCTGGAACTTGCGACCGATGCCGATCTGGGCGATCTCGTTCTCGCGCAGGCGCAGCAGGTCGATGTTGGAGCCGAACGAGGCGGTGCCCAGGTCGGGCCGCGTCTTGCCGGTGATGACGTCCATCATCGTCGTCTTGCCCGCGCCGTTGGGCCCGATGATGCAGCGCAGCTCGCCCACATTGATCGCCAGGCTCAGGTTGTTCAGCGCCTTGAAGCCGTCAAAGCTGACCGTGATGCCGTCCAGGTAGAGCGCCACGCCATGGGCGAAGTCCGGCTGCGCCCCGTGCAGCACCCGACCAAAGCTGGCCTCGCGGTCACCCGAAGAGGTGGTCTTGGCGTGGGCCTCGTGCTCGGCCAGGCGTTGGGCGCCGGCCTCCATCAGTTCGGGCGTCATGCGCGCTCCTCCTTCTTCTTTTGGCTCAGCAGCTTGCTCGCCAGACCGGCCAGGCCTTGCGGCAGGAACAGCGTGACGGCGATGAACAAGGCCCCCAGGAAGTACAGCCAGAACTCGGGAAAGACCTGGGTGAACCAGCTCTTGGCCCCGTTGACGAAGAAGGCGCCGACGATCGGGCCGATCAGGCTGGCCCGGCCGCCCACGGCGGTCCAGATCGCGATCTCGATCGAGGCCGCGGGGCTCATCTCGCTGGGGTTGATGATGCCGACCTGCGGCACGTACAGCGCCCCGGCCACGCCGCACATCACCGCCGACAGCGTCCAGATGGCCAGCTTGTAGGCCAGCGGGTTGTAGCCGGTGAACATCACCCGGCTCTCGGCATCCCGGATGGCCTGCAGCACGCGGCCGAACTTGCTGTTCACGATGTAGCGCGCCATCAGGTAGAAGCCGATCAGCGTCAACCCGGTCAGCACGAACAGCACCATGCGGGTGGACGGCTGCGCGATCGGGATGTCCAGGATGCGCTTGAAGTCGGTGAAGCCGTTGTTGCCGCCGAAGCCCGTCTCGTTGCGGAAGAACAGCAGCATCGCCGCGAAGGTCATGGCCTGGGTGATGATGGAAAAGTACACCCCCTTGATGCGCGAGCGGAAGGCGAAGAAGCCGAACACGAAGGCCAGCACGCCGGGCACCAGCAGCACCAGCAGCAGCTGGGCCACGAAGCTGTCGGACACGGCCCAGTGCCAGGGCAGGGTCTTCCAGTCCAGGAAGACCATGAAGTCCGGCAGGTCGCTCTGGTAGTTGCCGTCGCGGCCGATCTGGCGCATCAGGTACATGCCCATGGCGTAGCCGCCCAGCGCGAAGAACACGCCGTGGCCCAGCGACAGGATGCCGGTGTAGCCCCAGATCAGGTCCATGGCCAGCGCGCAGATGGCGTAGCACATGATCTTGCCGATCAGGGCGACGGCATAGTCGCTCAGGTGCAGCGGGCTGTCGGCGGGCACCAACAGGTTCAGCACCGGCACCAGCACGGCCACCACGGCGGTGACCGCCGCCACCGTGGTCCAGCCGGTCACGCCCAGCAGCAGGCCGCGGCGCGGCGTGGGAAGAGAGGAAGTGGATAGGGAGCTCATGCGTTTCTCTCAAGCCTCGGCACTGCGGCCCTTCATCGCGAACAGCCCTTGCGGCCGCTTCTGGATGAAGACGACGATGACGACCAGCACCATGATCTTGGCCAGCACGGCGCCAGCCCAGCCTTCCAGGAACTTGTTCAGCACCCCCAGGCCCAGGGCGGCGTAGACGGTGCCTGCCAGTTGGCCAACGCCCCCCAGCACCACCACCATGAAGGAGTCGACGATGTAGTTCTGCCCCAGGTCGGGGCCGACGTTGCCCACCTGGCTCAGCGCGCAGCCGGCCAGACCGGCAATCCCGGCGCCCAGGCTGAAGGCATAGGTGTCGATGCGGGCGGTGTTGACGCCCATGCAGGCCGCCAT
>JAYSCA010000416.1:0-3158 GCA_041915165.1 Ideonella sp. | reverse complement strand
GGGCGGCGATGTCGGTGGCCACCAGCACCTGCAAGGTGCCGGCCTTGAACTCGGCCAGGGCCTTGGTGCGGGCGCCCTGGCTCTTGTTGCCGTGGATGGCCATCGCGCTGATGCCTTCCTTCTCGAGGTACTCGGCCAGGCGGTTGGCACCGTGCTTCATGCGAGTGAAGACCAGCACCTGGTTCCACCGACCCTCTTGGATCAGGTAGGCCAGCAGTTCCTTCTTGCGCTCGCGGCCGACCGGGATCACCTTCTGGGCGATGGTGTCGGCGGTGGCGTTGCGACGGGCCACCTCGATCAGCGAGGGATGGTTCAGCAGTCGCTCGGCCAGGGCTTTGATGTCATCGCTGAAGGTGGCCGAGAACAGCAGGCTCTGCTTCTTGGCCGGCACGATGGCCAGCACCTTCTTGATGTCGTGGATGAAGCCCATGTCGAGCATGCGGTCGGCTTCGTCCAGGATGAAGATCTCGACCTGCGACAGGTCCAGCGTGCCGTGCTGGTGGTGGTCCAGCAGCCGGCCCGGGGTGGCCACCAGGATGTCCACGCCCTTGCGCAGCTTGTCGATCTGCGGCTGCATGCCCACGCCGCCGAACATGACCATGCTGGTCAGCGGCAGGTACTTGCCGTAGTTGCGCACGCTTTCCTCGACCTGGGCCGCCAGCTCGCGGGTGGGGGTGAGGATCAGTGCGCGGATCATGACGCGGCCGCGGGCATCACGCTTGGGGCCGGCCGCCGCCAGGCGGTGCAGCATCGGCAGCGTGAAGCCGGCGGTCTTGCCCGTGCCGGTCTGGGCACCGGCCATCAGGTCGCCGCCTTGCAGCACGGCCGGAATGGCCTGGGCTTGGATCGGGGTGGGCTGGGTGTAGCCCTGTTCGCGCACGGCGCGCACGATCGGTTCGGCCAGGCCGAGTGAATCAAAATTCATGGAGGCTCAGATAGGGAGCTGGGTGCCGATCCGTCGCCCGCAGAGAGGGGCGACCAGCAGGGGACCGGACGGGATGGACAGAAGCGGCACGTCGAAGCACGTGGCTTTCGTCGGAAACGACGCGGCCACCGTCAGGCTGGTGCTGGTGGTGGCCTGTCGTCAGTGTAGCAGCACGCACCTGGCGGCATGCGGGATTTCCACATCCCGGCCCGGCCCCCCTAGGGCGGAGGTGGGGGCTGTCCCTTACCCCGGTTACATTTCTTCGGACCACCTTTCCCGGTCGGTAACTCCCTCTCATGCCGTATTTTTCCGCCAATCTGTCCCGACTGTTTGCCCACCTGCGCAGCTGGTGGGAATGCCGGTGCGCGGGCGACGGCTGGGGGCATGGCGATGCGGCCTCCCTGCCCGCGGGCGGCGAGCCGGATCAGTCGGCTGCCACCGGTTCGCCGGCGCTGGTCCAGGGCGAGCGCTTGGTCGACGGCGTGCGGGATGTGGTGTGGGATCTGGACGCCCAGGGCCGGGTGACGCTGGGCAGCGAACGCCTGGCGGACTGGCTGGGGCTGCCGCCCGAGCGGCTGCGGCAGCAGCCCTGGCTGGACCTGCTGGAGCGCGTCCAGGTGGCGCCGGTCCTGGCCCATCAGGGGGTGCCGGCCCTGCGGGAGGCCCTGGCGCGGGGCAAGCCCTTTCGGGACCTGGCCTTGCAGGTCCAGGGGGCGGGCGGCCTGCGCGGGTGGTCGGTCTCGGCCAAGCCGTTGCGGGACGCCGCCGGAACCTGCGTAGGCTGGCGCGGGGTGGTGTCGGATGCCACCCCCGGGCCGCAGTCTGCGCCGGCGGCGGGCTACCAGGCCCTGGTCGACGCCTTCACCGGGCTGGCCAACCGGTCCCAGCTGCATGAGCGGCTGTCGCAGATCCTGGCCTACCGCGGCGACCCGCCGCGCCGCAGCGCCCTGATCGTGCTCGATCTCGACAACTTCAAGTCCATCAACGACGCCCTGGGGCATTCGGTGGGCGATGCGGCGCTGCGCATGGTGGCCCAGCGCCTGCAGTCCGTGCTGCGCAAGTCCGACCTGGTGGTGCGGCTGGGGGGGGATGAATTCGCGGTGTTGCTGGACGACGTGCGCAGCGACGAGGAGATCCAGCAGCTCGTCCGCCGGCTGATGCAGGCGATCAATGCGCCCGGCGAGGTCAAGGGCCGTCCGGTCCATCCCTCGGCCAGCATGGGCGTGGCCCTGATCCCCGACCATGGCGAGACGGTCGATGACGTGTTGGGCCACGCCGATCTGGCCCTGAGCGCGGCCAAGGAGCGCGGCCGGGGCCGCTGCGAGTACTTTGCCGCCTGGATGGGCGAGCGCAGCCGCCGGCAGGTAGCGCTGGAACACGAGTTGCGCAACGCGTTGTCGCGCGGCGAGTTGAGCCTGGCCTGGCAGCCCTGGGTGGCGATCGAGCCCTGGGAGGTGGTCAGCGCGGAGGCCCTGGTGCGCTGGGAGCATCCGACGCTGGGCTGGGTGCCGCCCGCCGAGTTCATCCCGGTGGCGGAGCGCTGTGGCCTGATCGGTGAGATCGGCGCCTGGGTGATGCAGCGCGCCTGCGAGGAGGCCCAGAGTGTGTTGGGGGACCTGCGGATCTCGGTCAACGTCTCGCCGGTGCAGATGATGCGGCCCGGCCTGGTGGACGATGTGCGGCGGGCCCTGTCCAGCACCGGTCTGGCGCCGGGGCGGCTGGAGGTGGAGATCACCGAAGGCGTGATGCTGGATGCCACGCCCACCGCGATGAGCAACCTGCACCAGATCAAGGCGTTGGGGGTGCAGATCGCGCTGGACGACTTCGGCACCGGCTACTCGTCGCTGGCCTACCTGCGCCGCTTTCCCTTCGACACGCTGAAGATCGACCGGGCCTTCGTGCGTGAGCTGCTGGGCTATCCCGACGCCCGTGCGATCGTGCGCACCATCGTCGAGCTGGCCCGGCTGCTGGGCATGCGCACGGTGGCCGAGGGGGTCGAGGAGGCCGCCCAGCTCGACGTGCTGCAGCAGGCGGGCTGCACGGCGGTCCAGGGCAATCTGCTGGCCCAGCCGATTGCCGCCGAGGCGCTGCGCCGCCTGATCGAGGGCTGGGACAGCGGCTCCCGGCCGATCCCGGCCGAGTTGGTGCTGGCCGACGCGGACACATCACCGCAGCTGCCGCTGGGCTGGCCGTCCGCGCGATAATTGCGGATTCGTCGGGCCGGCCACAGGCC
>JAYSCA010000415.1:0-3160 GCA_041915165.1 Ideonella sp. | reverse complement strand
AGTCCTTGCCGATCGAGTAGAGCATCACGGGGTTGTCGGCTTCCGCGACGACCTCGCGCATGATGTGGATGCTTTCCGCTTCCAGACGCTGCAGGTGGGTCAGGCTCATGGTGGGTTCCGTGGTGGGCTGTGCAAAAGAGGGCGAAACGGGGGCCGCCGGGGCACGTCGGACCGCTGTCGCGGCCCTGGGCATGGGGGGCGCGCTCGGTGCAGTGGCGGGCAGGGCCGGTGGCGCAGGGGCCGCCGGTGGGGTGTCGGGCCGGGTTTCGGCCTGGGTGCGGGCCTGCGGGGCCACCGGGCAGGGTTGCAGGGCCAGTCGGGGCTGGCCGCTCAGCCAGTCCCGCAGGGCCGGCGCCCGGTCCAGCGCAGGGCCGTGCAGCCAGACGCGCCAGGCGCCGCTGCGGCTGCGCAGCAGGCGGTCCAGGAAATCGATGTAGGTGTCGGTGTTGGCCAGGCGTTCGACCGGCAGCCAGCGCAGGCTGCCGCGCGGCGAGACGGCCAGCACCAACCCGCCCGGGGCCGGCCGGTCCGGGTGGGCCAGGGTGCCGGCCCAGGCCTGCTGGCCCGTGGTCTGGCGCATGCCCGGATCCCAGTGGGTGTCCAGCCAGCGGCTGCCTTCGGCCTGTTCGGCCGCCAGCTCGCGCAGCGGGCGCAGGGCCAGGCCCCAGCGTTCCAGCAGGCGGGACAGCGCCCGCGGCTGCAGGGTCAGGCCAAAGCGTGTCTGGGCCAGCCCTTGCAGCGCCGCGCCATCCCAGAGCGTCACAGCCAGGCCGGCCTGCTCCGGGGTCTGGGTCAGCGCGGCCTGCCGCAGCTCGGCCTCCTGGGCGGCGCTCAGCACGCGGCCAGTCCCGCGCGGCCGCCCGCGCTCGCCGACATCAATGGCCTGCCAGCCGCCCCGCTCGAAGGCCTGGCAGGCCTTGATGATGGTCGGCACACTCAGGCCCGTCTCCTCCCGGATGCGCGACAGGCTCAGGCCATCCACCCGCAACTGGACCGCGCGCCGACGGCGCGCATTCAGCTCATCCAGTTCGGGGGCGGCGTGGGGCACGAAGTGTGGTCATTAAATGTTTTAGGGAGTTTCATTCTGCCACCCGGTCTGCACAATGCCATATCCCTCATATGAAAGTGACCCCATGCAAGAGACCTTCGCCACCGTCGCCCTGCTGGATCGCCTGGTGCCCCTGATCCGGGAGGCCGGCCGCGTCATCATGGACATTTATGCGACCGACTTCGATGTGACCCAGAAGGGGGATGCGTCCCCCGTCACCCAGGCCGACCAGAAGGCCGAGGAGGTCATCCTGGCCGGGCTGGCCGAGATCGCGCCCAGCGTCCCGGTGGTGGCCGAGGAGTCGGTGGCGGCGGGGCGGGTGCCGGAGGTGGCGGACCGCTTCTTCCTGGTCGACCCGCTGGACGGCACCAAGGAATTCATCAGCCGCAACGGCGAGTTCACCGTCAACATCGCGCTGGTCGAGCGCGGCGTGCCGGTGCTGGGTCTGGTCTATGCGCCGGCCATCGGGCGGCTGTTCGGGGGCGTGGCGGGCGCCGGTGCCTGGCTGGAGGACGAGCATGGCCGGCGCACCATCGCCTGCCGTCCGGTGCCGGCCGAGGGGCTGACCGTGGTGGCCAGCCGTTCGCACGGCGATGAGACCGCGCTGGATGCCTTCCTGGCCGGGCGCAAGGTGGCGTCGCGCACCAACGCCGGCTCATCCCTGAAACTCTGCCTGGTGGCGGCCGGCGAGGCCGATCTCTACCCGCGCCTGGGCCGCACGATGGAGTGGGACATCGCCGCCGGCGATGCCGTGCTGCGGGCGGCCGGTGGCAAGGTCACCGTGGTGGCCGACGGCCAGCCCTTGCGTTACGGCAAGCCGGGCTTCGACAACCCCCATTTCGCCGCGGCCGGCCTCTGAGCCGGCGGTCGGGCTGTCCATGCCGGGGCCGCGGGTGCTGACCCCTGATCGGCTGGCCACGCTGCGCTGCGTGGCCTGGCATGGACGCGGCGTGGGCCGGATTCCGACCCTGCCGGGCCTGCTGGAGGGCTGGCGCCTGGTGCCGGCGGCGCGGGCCGAGGCCGAAGGGGCCCAGGCCGTGCTGGCCTGGGGCCGCAAGCCGAGCGCCCAGCGGGCCGAAGCCTGGGCCCGGCGGCAGGGGCTGCCGGTGCTCTGGCTGGAGGATGGCTTCCTGCGCTCGGTCGGCCTGGGGGTGGACGAGCCGCCGCTGTCCATCGTGCTGGACGACCAGGGCATCTACTACGACGCCCGTGGGCCCTCGCGCCTGGAAGTGCTGGTGCAACAACCGCTGACCGAGGCCCGGCGCCAGCGGGCCGAGGCCCTGCAGGCTGCCTGGCAGGCCGCGCGGGCGTCCAAGTACAACCAGGCCCGGGAATGGACCGGCCAGCTGCCGCCCGGCGACGTGCTGGTGGTGGATCAGACCGCCGGCGACGTGTCGATCGCCGGCGCCCTGGCCGATGCCAGCAGCTTCCGGCGCATGCTGGAGGCGGCCCTGGACGAGCACCCGTCGGCCACCATTTGGCTCAAGGTGCACCCGGACGTGGTGGCGGGGCGCAAGCGCGGTCACTTTGCCGACCTGACCCCGGGCCAGCAGCGCCGGGTGCGGGTGCTGGCGGCACCGGTGCATCCGGCCGGCCTGCTGGCCCAGGCGGCGGCGGTGTACGTGGTCAGCTCGCAAATGGGCTTCGAGGCCCTGCTGTGGCAGCGGCCGGTGCGCTGCTTCGGCCTGCCGTTCTACGCCGGCTGGGGCCTCACGCAGGACGAGCTGCCGGCGCCGGCGCGCCGCATCCCGGTCGAATGGCCGGCGCTGGTCCATGCGGCCCTGGTGGACTATCCGCGCTACCTGGATCCGGAGACCGGCGGGCCCTGCAGCCCCGAGCGCCTGCTGGCCTGGATTGGCCTGCAGCGGCAGCAGCGCGAACGTTTTCCGGCCGAGGTGATGGCGGTCGGTTTCTCCGGCTGGAAGCTGGCCAGCCTGCGGCGCTTTCTGGCCGGCAGCCGGGTCGTGTCCGGTTCGGCGGCGGCGGCGCAGACCTTTGCCGGGCCGGTGGCGGTCTGGGGCCGGCGGGCCTGGCCGCCGGCCGAGCCGGGGCGGCTGCTGCGGGTCGAGGACGGCTTTCTGCGCTCGGTCGGCCTGGGCGCCGATCTGGTTC
>JAYSCA010000414.1:0-3167 GCA_041915165.1 Ideonella sp. | reverse complement strand
GGCTTCCTGCGCACCGGGGACATCGGCGTCATGGACGAGCGTGGCTACGTGCGCATCGTCGACCGCAAGAAGGACATGATCCTGGTCTCGGGCTTCAACGTGTACCCCAACGAGATCGAGCAGGTGGTGAGCCTGCACCCGGGCGTGCGCGAATGCGCGGCGGTGGGCATCCCCGACCCGCATTCCGGCGAAGCGGTGAAGCTGTTCGTGGTGCGGCGCGACCCGGCGCTCAGCGAGGCGGACATCCGCCACTACTGCCACGACAACTTCACCGCCTACAAGCGGCCCAAGGTGATCGAGTTCTGCGAGGACCTGCCCAAGACTTCGGTGGGCAAGGTGCTGCGCCGCGCGCTGCGCGAGCACGGCGCCACGGCCACGGTAGCATGAGCGGCCCCTTCGCGGCCCCGGCGGCGGCGCTGGGGCTGCAGGTGCTGCAGCGCGACTGGCTGTCGGCCAACCAGACGCTGTTCGCGGCCGGCGACGGCGCCCCCGCCACGGTGGTCGACACCGGCCACGCCCGTCACGCGGCCCACACCGTCGCCCTGCTGGCGCACGCCCTGGCCGGCGCCCCGCTGCAACAGGTGCTCAACACCCACCTGCATTCCGACCACTGCGGTGGCAATGCCGCGCTGCAGGCCCACTGGGCGGTGCAGACCCGCGTGCCCGCCGCCAGCCAGGCCGTGGTGGCCCACTGGGACGAGGCGCGGCTGAGCTACCGCGCCGCCGGCCAGCACTGCCCGCGCTTCGCGGTGGACGGCAGCCTGGCGCCGGGCGGCCAGGTGCGCCTGGGCCCGGCCAGCTGGCAGGTGCTGGCCGCCCCCGGTCACGACCCGGACGCGGTGCTGCTGTTCGAGCCGCAGACCCGCACGCTGATCGCCGGCGACGCGCTGTGGCAGGACCGGCTGGCGGTGATCTTCCCGGAGCTGCTGGACCAGCCCGGTTTCGCGGCCACCCGGGCCACGCTGGACCGGATCGAGCAGCTGGCGCCGCGCTGGGTCATCCCCGGCCATGGCGCCCCGTTCGAGGACGTGGCCGAGGCCCTGGCCCGCAGCCGCAGCCGGTTGGCCGCGTTCGAGGCCGACGCCCGGCGCCATGCCCGCCACGCCGCCCGGGCCCTGCTGATGTTCCACCTGCTGGAGGTGGGCGACGAGGACACTGCCGTGCTGGCGCACTGGATCCAGACCACCCCGCTGTTCGTGGCGATGGCCCGGCAACTGGATGCCCACGACCTGGCCGGCTGGGCCCAGGGGCTGCTGGCCGGCCTGTGCGACGACGGCCTGGCGCTGCGTGTCGGCCCCCGCTTGAAGCCGGCCTCCCAAGGCTGAGGGAACGGCGCCCCGTCAGGGCGCGGCCACGCGCGATCTGCCTCCACAATCGGCCCATGTCCGTGCACCGGCTGGTCTTCTTTCTTGGCGGCTTCGATCCGAAGACCCCGCGCCATTACCACCGCCTCTACCGGGCGGCGGCGCGGGCCCATCCGCCCGGCCCGGCCGGCGAGGCAGTGAGCGTCGGCCCCCGCCAGCCGCACGACGCGCTGAGCGATGTGTGGGACGTGCAGTGGCGCCCCGCCCAGGGCGTGCCGCTGACCACGCGCCATGCGGTGCTGCGCTGGGACGACATCGTGCTGCGCCACTGGGGCCGCGGTCTGCGCCGGGTGCTGGCCGACTGGCGGCTGATGTACCTGCGCCGGGGCGCTCTGCGCGCGCTGGCGCGCATCCATGCCGCAGCGCCAGCCTGTTTCTGGCTGGGTAATTTGCCGCTGCTGCTGGCCCTGGCCTGCCTGGCCACCGTGGGGCTGGGCGGGCTCGGGCTGAGCTGGGGGCTGGGCGGGTCCGCCGGCTGGGCCCTCTTGTTCCTGCCGCTGGCCCTGCCCCTGTGGCGGGGCCTGGAACGCCGGCTGGACACCGAGTGGCTGCTGCGGCTCTACGCCTTCACCTGCGCGCAGGGGGAAGGCGAACTGCCCGATCTGGAGGCCCGGTTGGATGCCCTGGCCGACACGCTGGCGGCCCAGGCCCGGGCGCACCCAGCCCATGAGCTGCTGGTGGTCGGGCACAGCACCGGCGCCATCCTGGCCGCATCGGTGTTGGCGCGCGCGCTGCGCCGCCATCCGGACCTGGCCCCTGCCGGCACCGCGCTGGGCCTGCTGACCCTGGGCCACTGCACGCCGCTGCTGGCCTGGCAGCCCCGCGCCACGCAATTTCGCGCCGAGCTGGCCCAGCTGGCCGACACGCCAGCCCTGACCTGGTGGGACTACACCGCCCCGGCCGACTGGGCCGCCTTCGCCCAGGCCCCGCCCTGGACCGAGGGGGTGGGCCGGGCGCGCTGCCATGCCACTTCGCCACGCTTTCACCAGACGATGTCCGCGCCCGCCTATGCCGCGCTGAAGGCCGATCGGCAAGCGCTGCATCTGCATTACCTCAGAGCCCCCGAGCGGGCCGGTGGCTACGATCCCATCACGCTGACCGCCGGCCCCCTGACCCTGGCCGAGCGCCACGCCGCGCTGGCCCCGGCCGACGCGCCCGCCCCCTGTCCCTCCGAGACCCGATGAGCCGCTTCTGCCCCCACTACCCGCGCCCCGCGCCGCAGCGCCCCGCCGTCTGGCGCATGTTCTTCAGCAAGCGGCGCTCCTGGCTGGATGGCCTGTACGAGCGCAGCTACCGGATGAAGATGGGCGAGGTGCACCTGCCGGGCGTGGACCTCTACATGGTCAACGAACCGGCCCTGGTGCACCAGGTGATGGACCATGCCGAGGCCTTTCCCAAGCACGAGATGCTGGGCGAGGCCCTGCGCCCGCTGCTGGGCGACAGCATCTTCACCACCAATGGCGAGGTCTGGCAGCGGCAGCGCACGCTGATGAACCCGTCCTTCGAAGGGGCCCGGGTGCGCAAGGTGCTGGGCCGCATGCGCGCGGCCGGCGAGGCGATGGTGCAGCGCCTGCGCACGGTGCCTGCGGGCGGCGCGCACGACGTCGAGATGGAGATGACCCACGTCGCGGCGGACATCATCCTGCGCACCATCCTGTCCCAGTCGCTCGACAGTGAAGGGGCCCAGCGCATCTTCGCGGCCTTTGCGCGCTACCAGGCCCTGGCCCCGCGGCTGATGATGCCGGCCTTCTTCGGCCTGCGCTGGCTGCGGCCGTGGTGGCAGATCCGGCGCAGCCGACGCGC
>JAYSCA010000413.1:0-3195 GCA_041915165.1 Ideonella sp. | reverse complement strand
TGCCCTCGGACTTGAGGGCACCGCAGACCACGCCGAACAGCGTCACGGCGTCGCGGGTCAGCGCCGAGGCCTCCTGGACGCGGGCCAGCACGCGGTAGAGCCGGTTCAGCCGGCTCAGCCGCTCCTCGTTCTGCCGGTACTGGGTCACGTCGCGGGCAATGCCCACCACGCCGACCACATGCTGGGCGTGGTCGCGCAGTGGGGTGCGGATGACCTCGAACAGCCCGGCCTCGTCCTGTCCCGGGGTCTGCAGCCATTCCTCGGCCAGGGTGCGGTGGCCGTGCTGCAGGGCCTCGCGGTCGCGCTGGCGGGCCAGCAGGGCCTCGGCCTCGGGCATCAGGTCGGCGTCGGTCTTGCCGACGATGTCCTGCACCTCGCGTCCATGGCGTTCGGCAAAGGCCGGGTTGCAGGTCAGGTAGCGGCCGGCCAGGTCCTTCACGAAGACCAGGTCGGGCAGCGTGCTGATGAGGGTCTCCAGCTGGCGGCGCTGGGTGTTGAGCTCGGCGGTGCGCCGGTCCACCACCCGCCGCAGCGCAATGCCCCAGCCCAGCACCACCGCACCGCCCAGGGCCGCCACCAGGGCGATGGCGCCGAGGTAATGCTCCCAGGGCGCGGGCACGCGCTCTGACGGGTTCAACCACTGCCGGCGCAGGCCGGCCAGTTCGTCGGGCGTGAAGGCGGCAAAGCCCTTTTCGACCTCGGCCAGCGTGGCCTGGTCGCCCTTGCGCACGGCCCGGTGGAACTGGCCCTGGCTGAGCGACAGGGCGGCGCGGAATTCACGGTGCAGGCCGGCCCGGTAGAGCAGGAAGTCGGCCGGTGGGCCGTCCATGCAGAACATCCGCAGCGTGTTGTCCTTGGCGGCCTCCACCAGCGCGGCGTAGCTGGGCAGCGGCTGCAGCCGGGTCACGCCGGCGGCCAGCAGCGCGCTTTCGCAGGCATCGCCCTGCTTGACCCCCACCACGAAGGTGCGCAGCGAGGCCAGATCCCGGATGCCGCCGATGTCCTTGTGCACGTAGATGTGCACCGGGATGTCGGCATAGGGCGCGGAAAAGTCCAGCGTGGCTTCGCGCTGGGGCGTGCGGAACATCGTGTCGATGACCTGGGCACGGCCCTCGGCCATGTCCCGCTGGGCCAGGGCCCAGTCCTCGGCCCGCAGGTCCACCTTCACACCGGTCTTGCGGGCCCACAGCTGCCAGCTGTCCACCAGGTAGCCCTGCACCTGGCCATCCGGGCCGCGGAAGATGTAGGGCGGGTAGTTGTCGTCCAGCACCACCACCAGCGGACGGGACGCCGCCTCGGTCGCCAGGGTCGGCGCCGACAGGCCAAGGGTCAGCAGCAGGAACGAGGCAAAGCGCAGGGAATGCAGCGGCATGGGCAGGGGGCGGTCCTCCCGCGCGGTCCGGTGCTTTTCGGGAGCAGCGCTCAGCATAGCGCAGCGACGCGGCCGAATGGGGTTCGAAAGTCGCGTTGTTCCCGGTTTCGCGCCCTCGGCGGGCGAGGTCCAATCGGGCTGTTCCCCGCGGCGCCCCATCGTGGTGCCGCCGTTCCGTCCCGTCGAGCACCGCGCCGTTGTGAATCCTGCTGTCCGTCCTGCCACCCACGTGGGCCGTTTCCTGCTTCGCCGCCTCATCGGCCAAGGGGCCGAGGCGACTGTCTGGCTGGCGCATGACCCGCGGCTGGACCGCGAGGTGGCGCTCAAGCTGCGCCACGAACCCCTGGCCGAAGGCGAGATGGACGCCTGGCTGCACGAGGCCCGGGCCGTCGGCCGGCTGCGCCATCCCCACATCGTGCCGGTGTTCGAGGCCGATGTGCACGACGGCCGTCCGTACATGGTGTTTGAGTGGGTGCCGGGGGGCACCCTGGCCGACCGCCTGCGTCGCGGCCCGGTGCCGTGGCGCGAGGCCCTGACCATGGCCTGCGATGCGCTGGACGCCCTGCAGGTGGCGCATGAGGCCGGGGTGATCCACCGCGACCTGAAACCCTCGAACATCCTGATCGACGCCCAGGGCCATGCCCGGGTGATGGATTTCGGCATTGCCGCCCGGCTGGACGCCCGAGGCCAGGCCGTGGGCGGCGCCCAGGGCGGAGCCATCGTCGGCACACCGGGCTACATCGCGCCGGAAGCGGCCCGCGGCAAACCGCCAGGGCCGGCCGTGGACGTGTTTGCGCTGGCGCTGATCCTGGCGGAGATGCTGGGCGGGGCCCCGGTGCGGCACCCGATGAGCGACCCGGCCCAGGCGATGCGCCGGGCGGCGGTCGAGCCGGTGGTGCTGCCCGCCGCGCTGGGCGAGCGCACCGATGCGCATCTGCGGGCCGTGCTGGCCCAGGCGCTGGTCTTCGACCCGGTGCAGCGCACGGCCTCGGCCCGGGCCCTGCGCGAGGCCCTGGCCAACTGGCTGGACAGCGCCGAGGGCGACGCGGCGCACAGCGCGCCGATGCCGCTGGACGGCCCCAGCGCAGTCAGCGGCGCCGGGCAGGGCACGCTGGACTTTCTGTGGCGCCGCATGCGGCACAAGAGCGACTTCCCGGCCCTGGGCGAGGCGGTGGCCCGCATCCACCGCGTGGCCAGTGACGAGCAGGCCAACCTGTCCAGCCTGGCCAACGAGATCCTGAAGGACGTGGCGCTGACCCACAAGCTGCTGCGCGTCGTCAACAGCGCCACCTTCGTGCATGCCGGAGGCGGCACCATCGGGACGGTGTCCCGCGCGGTGGCCCTGGTGGGGTTGCGCGGCGTGCGCAACATGGCCCTGTCCCTGGTGCTGCTGGAGCACATGGCCGACCGCAGCCACGCCCAGGCGCTGACGCAGGAATTCCTGCGGGCCCTGATGGCCGGCATGCTGGCCCAGAGCCTGAGCCAGACCGCCCAGGAACGCGAGGAGGCCTTCATCGGCGCGATGTTCCGCAACCTGGGGCGCTTGCTGGTGGGCTTCTACTTCGCCGAGGAGGCGCGCGAGGTGCGCGAACTGGCCGAACGGGTGGGCGAGACCCGGGCCGCCTGGCGCGTGCTGGGGGTGGACTACGAGACCCTGGGCTGCGAGGTGGTGCGCCGTTGGGGCCTGCCCGAGAGCCTGCAGCAGGTGATGCGTTCGCCTGCCGGCGGGCCGCCGGCCCGCCGCCTGAGCGCGCCGCCGGAGCGGCTGCGCTGGCTGGCCAGCGCGGCCAATGAGTTGGCGGACGCGCTGCTGGTGGGCGACC
>JAYSCA010000412.1:0-3200 GCA_041915165.1 Ideonella sp. | reverse complement strand
GAGGGTGATCTCCGCCGCCTCGTCGGGCTCGGGCATCACGGCCACGGTGCAGGCACTGGTGTGGATGCGGCCCTGCGCCTCGGTGGCCGGCACCCGCTGCACCCGGTGGCCGCCGGATTCGAACTTGAGCCGTTCGTAGACCCGCGTGCCCTCCACCCGGATGACGATTTCCTTGTAGCCGCCCAGATCGGAGGCGTTCTCGCTCATCACCTCGCAGCGCCAACCCTGGCGCTCGGCATAGCGCAGGTACATGCGGGTCAGGTCGGCGGCGAACAGGGCCGATTCCTCGCCGCCGGTGCCGGCGCGGATTTCCAGGAAGGCATTGCGGGCGTCGTCCGGGTCGCGCGGCAGCAGGGCTGTCTGCAGCTGGCTGTCCAGCGCGGCCAGATCGGCTTGGGCGGCCGTCTGTTCCTCGCGGGCCATGTCGGCCATGTCTGGGTCGGCCAGCAGCTCTTGGGCGGCGGCCAGGTCGGCCTCGCGCTGGCAGAAGCGGCGGTACAGGCCGACCACCTCATCGGCTTCGGCCTGTTCGCGGGCCAGCTGGCGGTAGCGGCCCATGTCGGCCGTGACCTGGGGGTCGGCCAGCAGGCTGTCGAGTTCGGCCAGGCGCAGGGCCAGGCGCTGCAACTGCTGGCGGAGCGAATCGTTCATCGGGCGGTGGGGCCCCGACGAGCGGGGCGGAAGGGCGGGCAACGGCCTGCGCGGGGGCAGGAGGGGTGCGCCGACCTGCGGGGCTGGCGCGTCGGGGCGGTGGGCCGGCTCGCTAATGCCCGCCGTGCCCGTCCACCGGGTCGCGCGAGCTGTTGCGCAGGAACATGCGCGACACCGCCTCGGCCGTCATCTGGCGCTGCTCGCCTTCGGCGGCGTGCAGCTCGGCCAGGGCGCCGTGCAGGATCTTCTGGGTCAGGCCGCGGCTGAGCGCTTCCAGCACCTCGTCCACATCGCCGCCGCGGGCCAGCAGCCGACGCGCGCGCGCGATCTCGGCGGCACGCCACTGGTCGGCCTGTTGGTTCAGGGCCTGGATCAGCGGCACGCTGGCGCGCTGGTCCATCCAGTGGGTGAAGCTTTGCACACCGGCGTCGATGATGGCCTCGGCCTGGGCGACAGCGGCCTGGCGCTTCTCGGTGGCGGTCTGCACGGCCTGGGTCAGGTCGTCCACGGTGTAGAGGTAGACGTCGGACAGCTGGGCCACCTGGGGCTCGATGTCCCGTGGCACGGCCAGATCGACCATGAACATCGGCCGGCGGCGGCGGGCCTTCAGGGCCGATTCGACTGCGCCCAGCCCGATGATGGGCAGGCTGCTGGCGGTGCAGGAGATGATCGCGTCGAACTCGTGCAGGCGCGAGGGCAGGTCGGCCAGGCGCATGGCCTGGGCGCCGAAGCGGGTGGCCAGCTTCTCGCCGCGCTCCAGGGTACGGTTGGCCACGGCCATCAGGCGGGGCTCGCGGGCGGCGAAGTGGGTGGCCACCAGTTCGATCATCTCGCCGGCGCCGACGAACAGCACCTTGATCTGGCTGAGGTCTTCGAACAGCTGGGCGGCCAGACGCACCGTGGCGGCGGCCATGCTGATCGAGTGGCTGCCGATCTCGGTGGAGGTGCGGACCTCCTTGGCGACCGAGAACGAGCGCTGGAACAGCTGGTGCAGCGTGGTGCCCAGCGTGCCGGCTTCGTCGGCGCCGCGCACGGCCTGCTTCATCTGGCCGAGGATCTGCGGCTCGCCCAGCACCATCGAATCCAGGCCGGACGCGACGCGGAAGGCGTGGCGGGCCGCATCGCGGTTCTCCAGCACGTAGGTGTGGTCCTGCAGGTGGCTTTCGCTCACCCCGCCGCGTTCGGCCAGCCAGGCCAGCGCGGGGCGCACCAGCTCGCGGCCCTGCTCCGGCGTGGCTGAGGCCACGTAGAGCTCGGTGCGGTTGCAGGTGGAGAGGATGGCCGTTTCCGGGGTGGCGCGTCGCAAGGCGTCGCGCAGTGCCTGCAGGGAGGGCGTCAGCTGCTCAGGGGCGAACGCAAACCGGCCCCGCAAATCCAACGGGGCCGTGTGATGGTTGAGTCCGAGCGCGATGACACTCATGTGGCGGATTATAAAATTCCGGCTTTCCCTCTGCGCTGGCCGTTGGCATGGCATGTGCGGCAGAGTTGACAACCATCAAGTGTGAGGCCGGCTGGCATGGGTCCCCTGGATGCCTTGTGGCACCTGTTGAACTTCTTTGGGCCGGCGCTGGGCGTGGGCTTGCTGGCCACCGGGCTGGTCAAGCTGCTCTGGTACCGCGAGCTCAAGAGCGTGTCGTTCCAGACTCTGGCCCTGTGGAGCGTGGCCGTCGGGGCCATGGTGTCGATCGCCGGGCTGGTGGTGTTTGGCCGTGACGGCCGGATGGCCACCTACGGCGCCCTGGTGCTGGCGGTGGCCGTCACGCTGGGCTGGCGCGGTCGCCTGCTGGGGCGCTGAGCAGCCGCGGCCAACCGACCGCTCAGGCGGCCACGCTGTCGCGCACCAGGACTTCGGCCCGCAGCGAGTGCGGGAAAGCCTCGGTGATGGTCACGTCCACCATCTGGCCGATCAACCGGGCCGGGCCGGCGAAGTTGACGATGCGGTTGCACTCGGTGCGGCCCATCAGTTCCTCGGCATTGCGGCGCGAGGGGCCCTCCACCAGGATGCGCTGCACCGTGCCGACGCGCGCGGCGCTGATGGCGCGCACGTTGTCTTCCAGCCGGGCCTGCAGGCGCTGCAGCCGGGCCAGCTTGACCTCCTGTGGGGTGTCGTCGGGCAGGGCGGCGGCCGGGGTGCCAGGGCGGGCGCTGAAGATGAAGCTGAACGAGGCGTCAAAGCCGACGTCGTCGATCAGCTTCATGGACTTCTCGAAGTCCTCGTCCGTCTCACCCGGGAAGCCGACGATGAAGTCGGTCGACAGGCTGATGTCCGGCCGCACCGCGCGCAGCTTGCGGATGATGCTCTTGTATTCCAGCGCGGTGTAGCCGCGCTTCATGGCTGAGAGGATGCGGTCCGCGCCGTGCTGCACCGGCAGGTGCAGGTGGTTGACCAGCTGCGGCACGCGGCCGTAGACGTCGATCAGGCGCTGGGTGAATTCGTTGGGGTGGCTGGTGGTGTAGCGGATGCGCTCGATGCCGGGGATCTCGGCCACGTACTCGATCAGCAGCGCGAAGTCGGCGATCTCGCCACTGTCGCCCATGGCGCCACGGTA
>JAYSCA010000411.1:0-3201 GCA_041915165.1 Ideonella sp. | reverse complement strand
CTGTTCACCGCGCTGATCGGCGTGTTCGAGGCCTGGCTGTTCTCGCTGCTGGGCAAGCTGGTGGACTGGCTGGCCGGCATCCCGCCGGCCCAGCTGTGGGCCCGGGAAGGGAAGACCTTGCTGGTGCTGGGCGCGGTGCTGCTGGCCAGCACGCTGGCGGTGGCGTTGCAGACCATGTTCAAGCACCAGACGCTGGCGGGCAACTTCCCGATGCGGCTGCGCTGGAACTTCCACCGCCTGATGCTGGGCCAGAGCATGGCCTTCTTCCAGGACGAGTTCGCCGGCCGCATCGCCGCCAAGGTGATGCAGACCGCGCTGGCGGTGCGCGACGTGTGGTTCACCGTCTGCGACATCCTGGTCTTCATCATCATCTACTTCGTCACGCTGATGGCGGTGGTCGGCGGCTTCGACCCGTGGATGCTGGCCCCGCTGGCGGGCTGGCTGGTGCTGTACCTGCTGGCCATGCGGGTGTTCGTGCCCCGGCTGGCCCGGGTGTCCAAGAACCAGGCCGATGCGCGCTCGCTGATGACCGGACGCATCACCGACGCCTACACCAACATCGCCACCGTCAAGCTGTTCGCCCATGACCGGCGCGAGGCGGCCCATGCGCGTGGCGCGATGCAGGAATTTCTGGGCACCGTGCACCGGCAGATGCGGCTGGTGAGCTGGTTCGAGGTCGTCATCCACCTGCTCAGCGTGCTGCTGATCCTCGGCATTGCCGGCGTGGCGCTGTGGCGCTGGACGGTGGGCGCCGTCGGCGTGGGGGCGGTGGCGGCGGCCACCGCGATGGCCATGCGCCTGAACGGCATCTCGCACTGGATCATGTGGGAGATGGCTTCGCTGTTCGAGAACATCGGCACGGTGCAGGACGGCATCGGCACGCTGGCCCGGCCCCGCCAGGTGGTGGACGCGGCCGATGCGCGGCCGCTGCAGGTGAGCGCGGGCGAGATCCGCTTCCAGGACGTCAGCTTCCATTACGCCGAGGGCGGCCGGGCCGTGGTGGACCACCTGAACCTGACCATCCACCCGGGCGAGAAGATCGGCCTGGTGGGGCGCAGCGGCGCCGGCAAGAGCACGGTGCTGAGCCTGCTGCTGCGATTTCATGACGTGCAGTCCGGCCAGGTGCGGATCGATGGCCAGGACATTGCCCACGTCACCCAGGACAGCCTGCGCGCCCAGGTGGGCATGGTGACGCAGGACACCTCGCTGCTGCACCGCTCGGTGCGCGAGAACATCCTCTACGGCCGGCCCGATGCGGGCGAGGCCGCGATGCGGGCGGCGGCCGAGCGGGCCGAGGCGGCGGTCTTCATCGACGCCCTGAGCGACCCCAAGGGCCGGCACGGCTACGACGCGCAGGTGGGCGAGCGGGGCGTCAAGCTCTCCGGCGGCCAACGCCAGCGCATCGCGATCGCCCGGGTGATGCTCAAGGACGCGCCCATCCTGCTGCTGGACGAGGCCACCAGCGCGCTGGACAGCGAGGTCGAGGTCGCCATCCAGGAAAGCCTTTACAAGCTGATGGAAGGCAAGACCGTGGTGGCCATCGCCCACCGCCTGTCCACCATCGCGGCGATGGACCGGCTGATCGTGATGGACGCCGGCCGGGTGGTGGAAGAGGGCAGCCACGCCGAGCTGCTGGCCCGCGGCGGGCTGTACGCCCGGCTGTGGGCCCACCAGAGCGGGGGCTTTCTGGGCGAAGAGGCGACGGAAGGCCAGACCTGCCCCGCCTGAGCCCGGGCGGCGGGCCGGGGCTCAGCGGCTGACGATCAGCCGCAGCCCCAGTGCGACGAAGACGGTGCCGGCCACGCGGTCCAGCCAGAGGCCGGCGCGGGGGCGGCGGTTGAGCCACTGGCCGATCGCCCCGGAGAAGTAACCCAGCAGGCCGAACAGCAGCGCCGCCTGGGCGGTGAAGGTCAGACCCAGCAGGGCGATCTGCAGCCCGACCTGGCCGTGCTCGGCCTGCACGAACTGGGGCAGGAACGAGAGGAAGAACAGCACCACCTTGGGGTTGATTGCATTGGCGAACACGCCTTTGAAGAACAGCCGCCCCAGCGAGGGTTCGCTGGGCGTCACGGCCTGCACCTGGGTGCCACCCCGGCTGCGCAGTGCCTGCACGCCCAGCCAGACCAAGTAGAGCCCGCCGCAGACCTTCAGCGCGGTAAAGGCCAGCGGTGAGGCGGCGATCAGCGCGCTGACCCCGGCCACGGCCAGCACCGTGTGGCTCAGGCAGCCCAGCGCACAGCCCAGGCCAAAGGCCATGCCCGGGCGCCGCCCCCGGGACATGCCCATGCCCAGCACCATCAGGTTGTCCGGCCCGGGCGAGGCGGTGATCAGCAGCGCGGCGGCGAGGAAGGCGAAAAACTGTTCAGGACTCAGCATGGGCCGCAGCATAGCGGGCCCCGGGGGGCGCTGGGGCCCACCGGGGTCGTCACGTTCAGCCGAGCTGGGCGATCCAGCGGGCCACTTTCGGCCAATATTCCTTGAGCGTGTGGCTGCCCATGAACAGGCCGATGTGCCCGCCCGGGGCCAGGATCTTGACGATGTCCTGCGCCGGCGTGCCCAGGTACTTCTCGGCGTTGAAGACCTGTTCCGCGGTGGTGATGTCGTCGCGGTCTCCCGCCAGCAGCGTCACCGGGCAGCGGATGGTCTTGAGCGAGAGCGTGCGGCCCAACCCGACGAACGTGCCCTTGGCCAGGCGGTTCTCCTTGAACAGCTGCTGCACGGCCTGCAGGTACCAGCGGCCGGGCAGGTCCAGCGGGTTCTCGTACCAGGCCTCGAAGTCCTCGCGCTTCTTCACGAAGACCGGGTCGTCGATGTGTTCGTACAGGTCCACGTACTTGCTGAAGTACTGCTCGCCCGGGTGCATGGCCTTCCAGGCGGCCAGCATGACCTTGCCGCGCATGAAGCCGCCGCCCAGTTCGACGAGCTTCTCAAAGTCGGCCATCGGCATGTGGTGGGCCATCTCGCGGATTGGGCCGTGGCCGGCATCGGTGTCGATGGGTGAGCCGGCCAGCACCAGGCTGGCCACCTTGTCCGGGTAGCGGGCTGCGTACATGGCCGACATCCAGCCCCCTTGGCACAGGCCCACCAGGTGGGCGCGGCCGCCGATCTCGTCGATCACGACGTTGAGCTCGGCCAGGTAGTTGTCGATGTCGTAGTCCTTCATCTCCGGCGTGGCGCTCTTCCAGTCGGTGACGTAGACAC
>JAYSCA010000410.1:0-3202 GCA_041915165.1 Ideonella sp. | reverse complement strand
GGGGATCAGGTCCTCGGGCAGCACCACCGGCAGGTCCTTCTCGGGCACCGGCACGGCACCGCAGTCGTCGCAGTGGATGATGGGGATGGGCGTGCCCCAGTAGCGCTGGCGGCTGATGCCCCAGTCGCGCAGGCGCCAGGTGGTCTTCTTCTCGCCCAGGCCACGGGCAGCCAAGAGTTCGGCCACCTTGCCGACGGCCGCCTTGTGGCCCAGGCCATCGAGTTCACCGGAGTTCACGCAGACGCACTTCTGCTTGTCGCCGTACCACTCCTGCCAGGCTTCGGTGGAGAAGGTCTCGCCGTCGACGGCGACGACCTGCCGGATCGCGATGCCGTACTTCTGGGCGAAGGCGAAGTCACGTTCGTCGTGCGCCGGCACGCCCATCACCGCGCCGTCGCCGTAGCTCATCAGCACATAGTTGCCGACCCAGACCTCGATCTGTGCGCCGGTCAGCGGGTGGGTGACGAACAGGCCGGTCGGGCGGCCTTCCTTTTCCTTCAGGGCCAGCTCGGCCTCGGTCGTGCCGCCCTTCTTGCATTCCTCGATGAAGGCGGCCAGCTCGGCATTGCCGGCAGCGGCGTGGGTGGCCAGCGGGTGTTCCGGCGCCACGGCGCAGAAGGTCACGCCCATGATGGTGTCGGCACGGGTGGTGAAGACGTAGAGCTTGCCGTCCTGGATCAGGGTGCCGGCCGTGTCACGGATGGCGTGCGGGAAGGCGAAGCGCACGCCCTCGCTCTTGCCGATCCAGTTCTCCTGCATCAGGCGCACACGCTCGGGCCAGCCCGACAGGTAGTTCGGATCCTCGGGGTTGGCCACCGCGCTCAGCAGCTCGTCGGCGTACTTCACGATGTTCAGGTAGTAGCCGGGGATCTCGCGCTTCTCGACCGGCGCGCCCGAGCGCCAGCCCTTGCCGTCGATCACCTGCTCATTGGCCAGCACGGTCTGGTCCACCGGGTCCCAGTTGACGACCTGGGTGCGGCGCTCGGCGATGCCGGCCTTGAGCATCTGCAGGAACAGCCACTGGTTCCACTTGTAGTAGCTGGGCTGGCAGGTGGCGACCTCGCGCGACCAGTCGATGGCCAGGCCCATGGCCTGCATCTGGCCCTTCATGTAGGCGATGTTCGAGTAGGTCCACTGCGCCGGCGGCGTCTTGCCCTTCATGGCGGCGTTTTCGGCCGGCAGGCCGAAGGCGTCCCAGCCCATGGGCATCAGCACGTTGAAGCCCTTCATCCGCAGCTGACGGGTCAGCATGTCGTTGATGGTGTAGTTGCGCACATGGCCCATGTGCAGCTTGCCCGAGGGGTAGGGCAGCATGGAGCAGGCGTAGAACTTGGGCTTGAGCTGGCCCTGGCTGTCGCGCGCGCCCTCGGTGACGCGGTAGGCATCCAGCGCGTTCCAGTGCGCTTGGGCGGCGGTTTCGACCTCGGCGGGGACGTATTTCTCGTTCATCCCCGGATTGTAGGAGCGGTGCCCGCTCCCGGGCCGGGCTCAGGGGCCGGCGGGCTGGTCCGCGGGGGCGCCGCTGGTGACGAAGCCGATGCGCGAGAGACCGGCGTCCTGCAGCAGGCCGATCAGCTCGGCCACCCGGCCGTAGGGCACGCTCTGGTCGGCACGCAGCTGCACCTCGGTGTCGGGGCTGCGCTGGGCCGCGGCCCGGGCCTGTTCGGTCAGGTGCGCGGCGTCGACCTTCTGGTCCTGCAGGTAGAGCTGCCCCGTGGGATCGACCGAAATGGCGAGCACGGTGGCGCTGTCACTGGGGGCGGCGCCCTGCGCCTTGGGCAGGTTCAGGCGCAGGCTGCTGGCCATCAGCGGGGCGGTGATGATGAAGATCACCAGCAGCACCAGCATCACGTCGATCAGCGGCGTCATGTTGATGTCGCTCATCGGCTTGGGGGCCGGCTGGCGGGTCAGGCGTCCGAAGGCCATCGTCTGCTGCCGCCGCGGGGCTCAGGCCTGGCGCTGGGCCAGTTGCAGCAGGTCCTGCGCGAAGCCTTCGAGTTCCGCTTCGCACTGGCCCAGCCACTTGCTGAACAGGTTGTAGGCCAGCACCGCGGGGATGGCCACGGCCAGACCGGAGGCGGTCATGATCAGGCTCTCGCCCACCGGGCCGGCGACCTTGTCGATCGACAGCGCCCCCGCGTCCGAGATGCCCAGCAGCGCGTGGTAGATGCCCCAGACGGTGCCGAACAGGCCGATGAAGGGCGAGGTGGCGCCGACCGAGGCCAGGAAGACCTGGCCGGTCTGCAGCCGGCCCAGCGTGGCCTGCAGGGCGTCGCGCAGGCGGCGCGTCAGCTGGGCCTCGGTGCTGGCGGCGGCTTCCAGCGTGCCCCGCGTGACGGGCTGGGCCGCGGCCACGGCCAGCGGCAGCAGCACCTGTTCGCGGTCGAGCTGGCGCAGGCGCTCCTGCCCGGCGCTCAGGTCGCTGGCCTGCCAGAAGGCGTGGCTGCTGGGGGCCAGGCCGCGCAGCGCGCGCCGCAGCAGCCAGCCCTTCCACAGGATCACCACCCAGGTGCCGATCGACATGGCCAACAGCAGCAGGGCCACGCTGCGGCCCACGGCATCGCTCTGGGACCAGAAATCCTGCAGCCCGTTCATGGTGGTCAGAGACCCAGCACGTCGTTCATCGTGAACAGGCCGTTGGCCTGCCCGGCCAGGTAGCGCGCTGCGCGCAGGCTGCCCTGGGCGTAGGTGACGCGGCTGCTGCTCTTGTGGGTGATCTCGATGCGCTCGCCGATGCCGGCATAGAGCACGGTGTGGTCGCCAACGATGTCGCCGCCACGAACCGTGGCGAAGCCGATGGTGGAGGGATCGCGCTCGCCGGTCACGCCCTGGCGGCCGTAGACGGCGCAGCGGCGCAGATCGCGGCCCAGCGCGTGGGCCACCACCTCGCCCATTGCCAGCGCGGTGCCGCTGGGGGCGTCGACCTTGTGGCGGTGGTGGGCTTCGATGATCTCGATGTCATAGCCCTCGTTGAGCGCGCGCGAGGCCATGTCCAGCAGGCGCATCACCACGTTCACGCCCACGCTCATGTTGGGCGACATCACGATGGCGATGTCCTTGGCGGCTTCGGCGATCTCGGCCTTCTGCACCTCGGAGAAGCCGGTGGTGCCGATGACCATCTTGACGCCGGCCTGGCGGCAGGCGGCCAGGTGGGCCACGGTGCCCTCGGGGCGGGTGAAGTCGATCAGCACATCGGCCTGCG
>JAYSCA010000409.1:0-3206 GCA_041915165.1 Ideonella sp. | reverse complement strand
CCGACACCTCGGGCAGGATGCGGGCCATGACGATTCCCTTGTCCATCCTCGACCTCGTGCCCATCCCCGAGGGCAGCACCGCGGCTCAGGCGCTGCAGAACACGCTGACGCTGGCCCGCCAGGCGGAGGCCTGGGGCTACCAGCGCTACTGGCTGGCCGAGCACCACAACATGGACGGCCTGGCCTGCTCGGCCACGGCCGTGCTGATCGGCCAGGTGGCGGCGGCCACCTCGCGCATCCGCGTGGGTTCCGGCGGGATCATGCTGCCCAACCACGCCCCCCTGGTGGTGGCCGAGCAGTTCGGCACCCTGGCCACGCTCTTTCCAGACCGCATCGACCTCGGCCTGGGCCGCGCCCCGGGCACCGATGGCGCCACCGCCCGCGCCCTGCGCCGGCAGGCCCTGGCCGCCAGCGAGGACGCCTTCCCGCAGGATGTGCAGGAACTGCTGGGTTACCTGAGCAGCGAGGAGCGCCCCGGCCAGACCGTGCGCGCCATCCCCGGCCAGGGCACCGAGGTGCCGGTCTGGCTGCTAGGCTCCAGCCTGTTCTCGGCCCAGCTGGCGGCCTGGCTGGGCCTGCCGTTCGCCTTCGCCTCGCATTTCGCGCCGGACCTGCTGGACGACGCGCTGGACATCTACCGCCGCAGCTACCGCCCCTCGGCCCGCTGGCCCCGGCCGCACACCATGGTGGGGGTGAACGTGGTGCTGGCCGACAGCACCGCCGAGGCCGAGCGGCTGTTCACCTCGGCCCAGCTGCGGGTGCTGGGCATGCTGCGCGGCCAGCGCGGGCCACTGCCACGGCCGATCGACCCGGCCGAGCTGGCCGGGCGCTGGCGGCCGGAGGAACAGGCCGGGGTGGAGCGCATGCTGGCCGTGCGGGCCGTCGGCGACACCGCCCGGGTGACCGAACAGCTGGGGCAGTTGCTGGCGCGCACCCGGGCCGATGAACTGATCGTGGCCTGCGCGGTGCACGATCCGGCCGCCCGGCTGGCGTCCTACCAGGGGCTGGCCCGCGTGACGCATTTCTCCTGAGCGCCCCGCCCGTTCCCTCCGGGAGCCGGCTACCATGTTCCGTGCAGCGCACAACGCATGTCATGGGCCGGCTGACTTCCTTTCTCTCGCGCCTTCGCTGGTGGATCCGTGGTCCACGGCATCTCTTCGACCACCTCAGCTTCCGCACCAAGTTTGTCGTGATCGGCGTGGTGCTGGCCGGCCCGCTGTCGACGACGGTCGGCTTTGTCGCCTCGCGCTACGACCAGCGGGTGGCGCAGGCCCAGGCCCGTGAAACCGCGCTGCTGCGCAGCAGCCGCCTGCGCGAGTTGGCGGTCGCCCTGGCGGTGCACCGCGGCCTGTCGGCCCGCATCCTGGCCGGCGGCGAGGCGGTCAGCCCGGAGCTGGTGCAGGTGCAGAAGCGGGTCGACCGGCTGCTCTACGAAGCCCAGGACACCATCCCGCCCGACCAATGGCGCACCGCCGACCCGGTGGGCGGCCCGCCGCTGGTGACCGAGGTCCATGACCTGATGCGCCTGAGCGACCCCGGGCGCCCCGAGCGCAACTTCGTGCGCCACAACGCGGTCATCGACGCGCTGCTGAACCTGAACGCCCGGGTGGGCATCGGCCCGGATGCCGATCCGGGCAACCGCAACGATGCCGCGCTGCTGCACCTGGCCTTCCAGCAGCTGCCGATGCTGCTGGAGGCGCTAGGCCGGCAACGCGGCTGGGGCAGCGCCGTGCTGACGCTGGAGGAATACGAGCCGGCCGACGTGAATCGCTACCTGCTCTACACCGGCGGCGCCATGCAGCAGCTGGAGGTGGTGGGCAGCGCGCGGGAAGCCGTGACCGCGACCGACCGGCTGCTGGGCGGGCCGGCCCGGCCCCAACCGCTGACCCAGGCGCTGGCTCAGGCCAACGCCTTCAGCCTTCGCTCGCTGGCCACCGTGAGCGCGCACCAGGGTGGCACCGACGCCGCAGCCGCCCACTTCCGGGCCGGCACCGTGGCGATCGACCAGTTGGACCATCTGACCCAGCTTGTCTCGACCCAGTTGCTGGCCGAGGCCCAGCGCGACCTGGACCGGACCCAGCGCGGGCGGGCCGGCTCCCTGCTGGGCGTCGGCCTGGTGGCCATCGTGCTGCTGGGGATGTACCGCGGCTTCGAGCGCTCCACCGTGCTGCGGCTGCGCGTCCTGCAGAGGGCCTCGGCCCGGCTGGCCGACGGGCGGTTCGAGGAGCGGGTGCGGGTCGATGGCAGTGACGAGATCGCCCGCCTGTCCGGGGCGCTCGACGACATGCGCCAGCGCCTGCAGATCGCGGTGAGCGAGCGGGCCGAAGCCCTGGCCGCCCATGCCTCGGCCCGGGCCAAGACCGAATTCCTGGCCCGCTGGAGCCACGACCTGCGCACCCCGCTGGCGGCGGTGCTGGGCTTTGCCGACATGCTGCTGCAACGGCCGGAACCGGCCCTGCCGGGCTCGCAGCGCGACGAAGTGCTGCACATCCGCGAGGCTGGCGAGCACCTGCTGGCCCTGGTCAACGACGTGCTGGCGGTGGCCAGCCTGAATGCGCCGCACGGGGTGGCCCAGAGGGACGAGGCGGTGGCCGTCGCCCCGCTGGTCGCCTCGGCCGTGCATCTGGTGCAGGCCCAGGCCCGCGCGGCCGGCGTCCAGCTGCAGTGGCAGCGCCATGGCGAGCCGGACACCCCGCTGTGGGTGCGCGGCGACCGCACCCGCTTGCTGCAGGTGCTCGCCAACCTGCTCAGCAATGCCATCAAGTACAACGACGCCGGTGGACAGGTGGCGCTGCGCTGGATCCAGGACAGCGAAAAAGTACGCCTGTCGGTCGAGGACAACGGCTGTGGCATCGCCGAGACCGACCTGCCCCGCCTGTTCCGCCCCTACGAACGGCTGGAGGCCACCGACCACGCCGTCGAAGGCACGGGGCTGGGCCTGTCCAACGTCAAGCGTCTGCTGGAGGCCATGGGCGGTGACGTCACGGTCGAGAGCCGGCTGGGCGAAGGCACCTGCTTCACCGTGGTGCTGCGGCGCAGCGCCGCGCCGCAGGCCGCGCCGGTGCCGCCGGACGAGGCCCAGGCGCCGCTGCAGGCCCACCTTGCCTACGTCGAGGATGACGAGACCAACGTGCTGCTGCTGCAGGCCATGCTGGCCGCCGAGCCGGGGCTGCGGCTCACGGTCTTCCCCGATGGGGCCAGTGCAC
>JAYSCA010000408.1:0-3210 GCA_041915165.1 Ideonella sp. | reverse complement strand
ACCTGGTCTGCCGCTTCGCCAACCAGGCCTACGCCGCCTGGTTCGGGACCACCCCCGAAGCGCTGATTGACCATGCCATCACCGACACCGCCGTGCACGACACCCACCTGGCCCTGCTCCAGCGGGCTCAGGCCGCGCTGCACGATGGCCACGCGCAGCAGTTTGAGTTTGAGTCCCGCCACAGCCAACCGCCACGCGTCTTCTGGTGCAACTATCAGCCCGACATCCAGGACGGCGACATCCGCGGCATCTTCGTCGGCTTCCACGACATCACAGCCGTCAAGCAGTCCGAACAAACGCTGCACCGTCTCAACCAGGAACTCATCCTGGCCCGGGACCACGCCGAGGCGGCCAGCCGAGCCAAGAGTGCCTTCCTGGCCAACATGAGCCATGAGATCCGCACGCCGATGAACGCCATTCTCGGCATGACCCACCTGATGCAGCGGGACAGCCAGCCCCCGGAGCAGCTGAGCCGACTGATCAAGATCGAGGATGCGGCCCAGCATCTGCTGGGAGTCATCAGCGACATCCTGGACCTCTCCAAGATCGAGGCCGGCAAGATGTCGCTGGACGTCACCGACTTCTCGCTCGACGCGCTGCTGGCACGCATGGTCTCGATGGTGGCCGAGAAGGTCCGCGCCAAGGGCATCGAGCTGGTGATCGACACCGACCACATGCCCGCCCGCCTGCGCGGCGACGCCACCCGCATCTCACAAGCGGTGCTCAACCTGCTGAACAACGCCGCCAAGTTCACCGAACACGGCAACATCACGCTGCGCTGTGAGCGTCTGGAGGAAACCGCCCAGGACCTGCGGGTGCGCTTCGAGGTGCGCGACACCGGCATCGGCATCGCGGACGATCAGCTGCCCCAGCTGTTCCAGGCCTTCGAGCAGGCCGACAACTCCCACACGCGCCGCCACGGCGGCACCGGCCTGGGCCTAGCCATCACCCGCCGTCTGGCCGAACTGATGGGCGGACAGGCAGGGGTCGAGAGCACCCTGGGCCAGGGCAGCCGGTTCTGGTTCACCGCCCGCCTGCAGGTGCCCGCCACCCCGGGTGAGCGCGCGCAGGCGGCCCTGTTGACGGGCCGGCGGGTGCTGCTGGCCGACGATCTGCCCGAAGCCCGCCAGGCCCAGGGCGACATGCTGCGCCAGATGGGCCTGGAGGTGCACGAGGCCGAGGACGGCGTCGACGCGGTGGCCCGCTGGCACCTGGCCCTGAGCGACGGCCAGCCCTTCGACTTCCTGGTGCTGGACGGCAGGATGCCCGGCGCGGGCGGCGTCGAGGCCTTGCAGCGCATGCGCCGCATCGCGGCCGAGACGGTGCCGCCAGCCATCATGGTCACGGCCAGCGACGACTCCCAGCTCTGGACGGACGCCCGGGCAGCCGGCTTCGCCGCGGTGCTGCTCAAGCCGGTGACGGCCTCCACCCTGCTGGACCAGCTCAGCCGCCTGGCCTCGGACAACGGCGTCACGCTGCCGCCGCCCAGCACGCTGGGCCCGCAGGCCACCGAACGCCACCTGCGGGAACGTCACCACGGTGCCCGCATCCTGCTGGTCGAGGACAACCCGGTGAACCGCGAGGTGGCCACCGAACTGATGCGCCTGGTCGGGCTGGGGGTGACCCCGGCGACCAACGGCCTGGAGGCGGTCCACCTGGCCGCACTCCAGCCCTATGACCTGGTGCTGATGGACATGCAGATGCCCGAGATGGACGGACTGCAGGCCACCCGTCGCATCCGAGCCCTGCCGGGCTGGAGCCGTTCACCCATCATCGCGATGACCGCCAGCGCCTTTGCGGAGGACCGCGCCGCCTGCCTGGCCGCGGGCATGAACGACCACCTCGTCAAGCCCGTCGAACCACAGCAGCTCTATGTCACGCTGCTGCGCTGGCTGGACGGCCACACCCCGGGCGTTCAGCCCGCCTCCTCCCAGGCATAGCCGACCCCGTAGACGGAGCGGATCGGGTCCCAGTCGGCGGACATCCCTTCGAGCTTGCGACGCAGGTTGCGGACATGGCTGTCCACCGCCCGGTCGGTGACGACCCGGCCATCCTCGTGCAGCACGTCCAGCAGTTGGTCGCGTGAGAACACCCGGCCGGGGGCCTGGGTCAGGTGGCGCAACAGCCGGAACTCCGCCGGGGTCAGATCCAACGGCCGGCCGGCCACCAGCGCCCGCATCTGCGTCTCGTCCAGCTGCAAACGCTCACCCGCCGCCGGTGCCAGGGTGGCAGGGTTCTCACCCCCGCGGTCCCATTGGCGGCGGCGCAACTGGGCCTGCACCCGCGCCACCACCTCCCTGGGACGGAACGGCTTGCAGATGTAGTCGTCCGCCCCGGCTTCCAGGCCCATCAGACGTTCCACCTCCTCCACCCGGGCCGTCACCATGATCACCGGCAGGTGGCTGAAACCGCGCAGCTCCTGGCAGATGCTCAGGCCATCTCGGCCGGGCAGCATCAGGTCCAGCAGCAACAGGTCCGGCGCCTGTTCGCGGATCGCGGGCAGCACCTGGAGACCATCGTCCACCACCACCGTCGACAAGGCCGCGGCCTGGAGGTAATCCACCAGCAACTGCGCCAGCTTGGGTTCATCCTCGGCGATCATCACCCGCGGGACCGCCGGCACACCGGCTTCGTTCATCGATTGACTCCTTCGGGCCCCCGCCCCTCCAGGCGCGGCCAGTGGATGCGGATGCAGACGCCCCCCAGCGGCGAGGGCAGGGCCTCGATGCGCCCGCGGTGCGCCTGCACGATGTTGCGGCAGATGGACAGGCCCAGCCCCGCGCCGCCGGTGTCCCGGCTGCGCGAGCCCTCGACCCGGAACAGGCGCTCGAACAGCCGCGGCAGCAAGGCCTCCGGCACGCCTGGCGCGCTGTCCTCCACGTCCAGCACCAGCTCCCGCCCGCGGGCGGCCAGGCTCAGACGCACCAGCCCCGGGGCATCGGTATAGCGCAGGCTGTTGCCCAACAGGTTGTCCAGCAGTTGCTGCAGCCGCCCCTCATCGCCCTGCACCCAGCCGGGCTCCTTGTCGGGCCGCACCAGTTGCAGGTCCAGCCCACGCTGGGCGAAGCGCCAGCGGTGATCGGCCACCCGGCGCTCCAGCAGCTCGGCCAGCGCCACCGGCGCCATGCGGTAGCTCAGGGCGCCGACGTCCGACAGCGCCAATTCGTTGAGGTCCTTCACCAGCTCGCCCAGGCGCTCGGCTTCGCTGCG
>JAYSCA010000407.1:0-3210 GCA_041915165.1 Ideonella sp. | reverse complement strand
TGCAGCCGGGTGGCGGCCGCTCGGGCGGTGGCCACGTCGCCCACGGCCAGGGCGCTGCGGCCGCAGCACAGGGGTTCTTCGCCGGCTGCCGCGTGCAGCACGTGCACGCGGCAGCCCAGAGCCTGCAGCACCTCCAGCGCGGCCTGGGCCGTGGACGGGTCGAGCTGGTTGTGGAAGGTGTCCACCAGCAGCACCACCTCACGCGGGCCGGGGCCCATGGGCTCACGCGGTGCTTGGTCCAGAAAGGCCTGCGCGGCGGGGCGGGGCAGGCTGCGGACAGCGGCCAGGCCCAGGCGGGCCTGCACCTGGCGGGCCAACCAGGGCCAGCGTTCTCGCAGAGTCAGCAGCGGATTGAGCAGCGCACGCCAGCGGCGCAGCCGGGGCAGCCACTGGGGCAGGGTCGCGATCAGGCGTTCCCGCGGCGGGCGCGGTGCGTTGGCCCAGCGCTGGGCCAGGGCCTCGGTGCGGAGCAGGGCCATGTCCACGCCGTTGGGGCATTCGCGCTTGCAGCCCTTGCAGGCCACACACAGGTCCAGGGCCTCGCGCAGGCGCGGGTCCTCGAAGGGCCGCTCGCCCAGCTCGCCGTCCAGCGCGGCGCGCAGCATGGCGGCGCGGTGCTGGGTGCTGTGGGTGCTGTCCTGGGTGGCCCGGAAGCTGGGGCACATCACGCCCTTGGCGTCGGCACGCTGGCAGGTGCGGCTGCCGATGCAGACCGCCGCGGCCTTGCCGAAGCCCGCGCCGTGGGCCGGCAGATGGGCATAGGCATCGCCGGCGCCATAGGCGTCGTAGGCGGTCCAGTCCAGCTGGAGCGAGGGTTCCTGCATGGCGGGGTCGCTGCGCTCAGGCGGGCGTGTCCAGCACGGCCTTGAGATTGACCGTGACGTTGTTCTTGATGGCCGCCTGGAAGGGGCAGATGCCCTGGGCGCGCTGCACCAGGTCGTCGGCCGTGGGCTGGTCCAGCGGGCCGGCCAGGTAGACCACCATGGACAGGGCCATGCGGTAGCCGCCCTCGAAATCCTGGAACTGCGAGAGCTTGGATTCGACGTAGCAGCCCTTGACCGGCAGCTTGCCCTGGCGGGCGATGTGGCGCACCGAGTGATCCAGTGCACTGGCCAGCGCCCCGCCCATCAGCATCTCGGGGTTGGGGCCGGGGGCCGCATCGGCGGTGCCACCCATCTCAGGGGGCACGCTCAGCTTGAGCTTGAAGGCGCCATCATCGCTCTGCATCTGGCCGCCGCGGCCGCCCTGGCTGAGCATGGTGGTGGAGTAGACGAGGTCCATGGTGTGCTCCGTTCAGACGGTCTTGCCCTTGAGCAGGCGGGCCCGCTCGCTGGGGGAATAGTGGTTGAACAGGCCCTGGGCGTCGGCCGCGCGCCGGTTGGACAGGCGGATGGCCTCGATCTTGCCGGCCGGGGCGATGCGCGAGACGGCCTTCTCCAGCGTGGTGCTGCCGCAGTGCGGGCAGGTGGGCGTGGTGCTGGCGCGCACCAGCAGCTCGAAGTCGGCCCCGCATTGCGGGCAGTGGTAGTCGAAGAGCGGCATGGTTCAGGCTCCTGCAACAGGGGTGGAAGGGGAGAGCTCGGAAGCGGTGGGCGTGGGGCAGTGCTCGACGGGCGAGGCGCAGCCTTCCAGGCTGGCGCGGGCGGTGCCGGCGGGCGTCAGGCCCACCCAGGCCGCCACCTCGGCGGTGTCGAAGCCGACGCAGCGGCTGGCGTCGTCCAGGCGCTGCATCAGCGGCCGGCGGATCAGCAGTGGTTCGGCCAGCAGCAGGGCCAGCGCGGCCTCGGCGTCCAGGGCCTCAGGCTGTACCTCGCCGCTTTTCACGCGGGGGGCGGCGCGGTTGAACCACTGGGCCACCGGCAGTGGGGCCAGGAAGGCCAGCAGGCTGTCGCGGGTCCAGGGCTCGGCCAGCAGGCTGCGCACCTGCAGGGTGTGGCCGGCAGCCAGCAGCGCGGCCTTTTGGCGGGCGTTGCCGCCGCAGCCGGGTTTTTCGTAGAAGAGCAGGGCGGTCATGGGCGTGCTCCTTCAGGCGGCTTGCCGGGTGGCGGTGCGCAGCAGGCGCAGGCACTCGATCGTGGCGGCCATGTCCAGGGCGCTGAAGTCGTCCTGGGTGCGCTGGTGCGGGTCGGCGCCCAGGGCCAGCAAGGTGGCCACCACCTCGGCCTTGCCGGCGGACGCGGCGTACATCAGCGCCGTGGCGCCGGTCAGGTTGGCATGGTCCAGCGGCACCCCGTGCGCCGCCAGCGCGCGGATCAGGCCGGGCTCGCCGTTCACGCAGGCCAGCCACAGGGCGTTGTTGCCGTCGTGGTTGGCGGCGTCCAGTGGCACGTCTAGGGCCAGCAGGGCGTCCAGCGCGTGGTGGGCGCCGCGCCAGGCGGCGTGCATCAGCGGGGTGTTGCCGTGCGGGCCGGGGGCCGCGGGTTGACCGGGGTCGAAGCCGTTGGCCGCCAGCCAGGTGGCCAGCTCGGCCGGCACCGGGCGGGCGCTGGGCGCCGGGGTGTCCACGGGGAACACCGCTTCCAGCGGCTGCGGGCCATAGAGCCGGCCCGCGCCATCCACCGCGCTCCAGCCGCCGATCAGGTCGGCCACCTCGCCAAAGCCGAAGTCGGTGAACATGCCGGCCCAGGTCTGGCTGGCGTTGCCGTGGTAGCAGTAGATGAAGACAGGCCGGCTCTTGCGCTCGCGCATCAGCAGGGCTTCGTGGTTGCGGCCGTCCAGCCGGGTGCAGCCGGCCAGGTGGCTCATCGCGTGATGCCGGGCCTCGCGGGCATCCAGGATCAGCGCGTCGGGCCGGGCCTGCAGCCAGGCGCCGGCCTGGGCCGGCGTCAGGCGTTGAAAGCAGTGATCGTTCATGGGGTGCTCCTGTCTGCGGCGTCGGCCAGGCGTTCGGGCCAGGCCGGCAGGTGGGCGTAGGGCGCGGTGGTGGCGATGCGGGCATCGGCCAGCGGGCGTCCGATCGTGAGGTGATAGACCGATTGCAGGGCGGCCTGTGGCGCGGCGGTGGGCGTCAGGCCGATCAGCTGGTGCAGCGCGTCGTCGAAGAAGCAGCCGATGCCGGTGCCGGCCAAGCCCATCGCTTCGGCTTGCAGGTACAGCACCTGGCCCAGCAAACCGGCCTCCATCAGCCGTTCGCGGTAGGCCCAGGGCGTGGGCAGGGGCTGGAACTCGGCCAGCAGCGCGAAGCCCAGGATGGCGTCCGAGCCCAGGGCC
>JAYSCA010000406.1:0-3219 GCA_041915165.1 Ideonella sp. | reverse complement strand
CGGCCGATGCCGGCCTGCGCCTGTCCAAGCTGATGACGGAACGCGGCCTGGCCTCGCGGCGGGAAGCCGACGAATGGATCGAGGCCGGCTGGGTACAGGTCAACGGCCAGATGGCCACGCTGGGCCAGCGGGTCGCGCCGGACGTGCGGATCGACATCGACCCCGCCGCCCACCAGCAACAGGCCCGGCGGGTCACCATCCTGCTGCACAAGCCCATCGGCTATGTCTCCGGCCAGGCCGAGGACGGCTACGAGCCGGCCAGCGTGCTGGTGACGCCGCAGCACCACTGGGCCGAGGACCCTTCGCGCAAGCCCTACCACCCGGGCCATGCCCGCGGTCTGGCGCCGGCCGGCCGGCTGGACATCGACTCCACTGGGCTGCTGGTGCTGACGCAGGATGGCCGGATCGCCAAGCATTTGATCGGCCACGAATCCGAGGTCGAGAAGGAATACCTGGTGCGGGTGCAGTACACCCGGCCCGGCCAACTGCCCGAGGCCGATCTGAAGCTGCTGAACCATGGCCTGGCCCTGGATGGCGTGACGCTGCAGCCGGCCAAGGTCAGCTGGGCCAACGAAGACCAGCTGCGCTTCGTGCTGCGCGAAGGGCGCAAGCGCCAGATCCGTCGCATGTGCGAGCTGGTCGGCCTGAAGGTCGTGGGGCTGAAGCGGGTGCGCATTGGCAGCGTGGTGCTGGGCAAGCTGCCGGCCGGCCAGTGGCGTTACCTGCGTGACGATGAGCGCTTCTGAGGCGGCCTGGCCCCCCACGGGGCTGCGCTGGCTGGGCCTGGCCGGGCCCACCGCCTCGGGCAAGACAGCCGCCGCCCTGGCGGTGGCCGAGCGCTGGCCGGTCGAGATCATCAGCGTCGATTCGGCCCTGGTCTATCGCGGCATGGACATCGGCACCGCCAAGCCCAGCGCCGCCGAACAGGCCCGGGTGCCGCACCACCTGATCGACATCCTGGACCCGGCCGACAGCTACTCGGCCGCCCAGTTCGTGCGCGATGCCGAACGACTGATCGACGAGATCCGGGCCCGTGGCCGCCTGCCGCTGCTGGTTGGCGGCACCATGCTGTACTTCAAGGCCCTGATCGCGGGGCTGGACACCCTGCCGCCGGCCGATCCGGCGCTGCGGGCCACCCTCGACGCCGAGGCCGCGGCTCGCGGCTGGCCCGCGCTGCACGCCGAACTGGCGGCGGTGGACCCGAGCACCGCCGCCCGGCTGGCGCCGCAGGACGCCCAGCGCATCCAGCGGGCCCTGGAGGTCTGGCGCCTGACGGGGCAGCCGCTGTCCAGCTTCCACACCCGGCCCCGCGGTGAGGCGGCCACGGCGTCCCTCCTGGCCGACCACCGGCTGCTGTCGCTGGAGCCGGTGGAGCGCCGCTGGCTGCATGAGCGCATCGCCCAGCGCTTTGCGCAGATGCTCGACCAGGGTCTGGTGGACGAGGTGCGGGCTCTGCGCGCGCGCGGCGACCTGCACCCGCAGCTGCCTTCGATCCGCTGCGTGGGCTACCGCCAGGTCTGGGAGGCGCTGGACGCCGGCCTGTCCGGCCCGGCCCTGCAGGCCCGGCTGATGGAGACCGGCGTGGCGGCCAGCCGGCAGCTGGCCAAGCGACAGATCACCTGGCTGCGCAGCATGGACCGCCTGGCCCTGCCCGCCGATGCCCCGGACGCCCTGGCCCGGGTGTTGCGTGCCATCTCGGACCTGCTGCCGAATTAATCCAGATCAAGTCAACGTCGCTCATCGACTCTAGGATGCTGCATGCCTGTCACCCTCTATAACCAACAAGGGCACGAGTGCCTGATGTTCACCGATCTGGCCGACGAACACTCCGGTGAGGCGGTTCAGTCCAACCAGTTCCTGATCATCGACGACGGGACGGGCGCCATCATTGATCCGGGTGGCAATCTGGCCTACAGCGAGCTCTATCTGACGATGACGCGGCACTTCTCGCCGCAGAAGCTCTCGGCCATCATCGCCTCGCACGCCGACCCGGACATCATCGCCTCGCTGGACCGCTGGACCACCTCGGCCACCCAGGCCCAGATCTACGTGTCCAAGCTGTGGGAACGCTTCATTCCCCACTTCTGCAAGCCGGGCAAGACGGCCGGCCGCGTGATCGGCATCCCCGACCCGGGCATGCGCATCCGCATCGGCCGCAACGACCTGATCGCCCTGCCTGCGCACTTCATGCACGCCGAAGGCAATTTCCAGTTCTACGACCCGGTCAGCAAGATCCTCTTCTCGGGCGACTTGGCGGTGTCGATGGTGGGAGGCGAGATCGCCAAGACCCCGGTGCGTTCGCTGGCCACGTTGATGCCTGCCATGGAGGCCTTCCACCGCCGCTACATGGTCTCGAACAAGGTGCTGCGCCTGTGGGCCGACATGGTCAGCACGCTGGAGATCTCGATGATCGTGCCGCAGCACGGCGCCCCGCTGGCCGGCCCTGCCGTGCAGGAGTTCATCGCCTGGGTGCGGGACCTGAACTGCGGCATCGACCTGATCAGCGGCGCTAACTACCGGGTGCCGAACTGAAGCACCGAAACGCCCCGGTCAGCCCGGGGTGACCGACTTGGACGGGTCGCTCTGCCGCGGTTGGATCGGCGCGGCCCGCACGCAGTTGCGGCCCGCATCCTTGGCCGCGTGCAAGGCGGCTTCCACTTCCTGGATCAGCCCTTCCAGGGCCAGCTGCCCGGCATGCACATGGGCCACGCCCACGCTGACCGTGACCACCAGATGGGCCTTGTCCCAGCGGAACGGGGTGGAGGCCACCTGCTGCCGGATGCGCTCGGCCGCATCCAGCGCTCCCAGCGGGTCGGTGTGGGGCAGGAACACCGCCAGCACGGCGCCGCCAAAGCGCGCCAGCACGTCGGACTGGCGCAGCGTGGCACTGACGCGCCGGGTCACTTCCAGCAGCACCGCGTCACCGCAGCGCTGGCCCATCGTCTCGTTGATGCGGCGCAGGTAGTCGATGTCGATCAGCAGCATCGCACCGTCGTCGCCATAGCGGCGGCAGCGGGCCCAGTCGCGCTCAGCCAGGCGCAAAAACTGGCGGCGGTTGCCGACGCCGGCCAGTTCGTCGTCCAGGCTCAACAGCTCACGCTGTTCACTGGACTGGGCCAGGGCCCGAGCCAGGTTCAGGGCGACGTGGCCGGTCAGCAAGGCCGGCACGGCCGCCACCACCCCGCCCAGCACCGCCGCCGCCCAGGACACATGGTCCAG
>JAYSCA010000405.1:0-3219 GCA_041915165.1 Ideonella sp. | reverse complement strand
CAAGGGCAAGAACATCGCCGAGGTGCTGGGCCTGACGGTGGAGGACGCGCACGCCTTCTTCAGCGCCGTGCCCGCCATCGCCCGCAAGCTGCAGACCCTGCTGGACGTGGGCCTGGGCTACATCACGCTGGGCCAGAGCGCGACCACGCTGTCCGGCGGCGAGGCCCAGCGCGTCAAGCTGGCGCAGGAGCTTTCCAAGCGCGACACCGGCCGCACGCTCTACATCCTGGACGAGCCCACCACGGGCCTGCACTTCCAGGACATCCAGCTGCTGCTCAAGGTGCTCAACCAGCTGCGCGACGCGGGCAACACCATCGTCGTCATCGAGCACAACCTCGACGTCATCAAGACCGCCGACTGGCTGGTGGACATGGGCCCCGAGGGCGGTGCCGGCGGCGGCACGCTGCTGGCCGAGGGCACGCCCGAGCTCATCGCCGCCTGCGCGACCAGCCACACCGGGCGTTTCCTCAAGCCGCTGCTGGCCGAGGGCTGAGCACCGCAGCACCCATGAAAAAAGCCGGCCCGAGGGCCGGCTTTTGCGTGGTGCCTGCAGGCCGTGCGGCCCGCCGTGGCATCACTTCAGGTGGCTGTTGATCAGCTTGGTCATCTCGAACATCGACACCTGGGCCTTCTTGAAGATTTCCTTCAGCTTGGCGTCGGCGTTGATCATGGTCTTTTGTGCAGCGTCCTGCAGACCATGCTTCTTGATGTACTCCCAGACCTTCTTGGTCACTTCGGTGCGCGGCAGGGCCTTGTCACCGATGATGGCGGCCAGCAGCGGGCTGGGAGTCATCTCCTTCATGAAGGCGGCGTTGGGGGTGCGCTTCTTGGCCGGAGCAGCCGCCTTCTTGGCGGGCGCAGCCTTCTTCGCAGCCGGAGCCGCAGCCTTCTTGGCCGGAGCCGCCGCCGTCTTCGCGGGTGCTGCAGCCTTCTTGGCGGGCGCAGCCTTCTTGGCCGGAGCCGCCTTCTTCGCAGTTGCCATTTGGAATCTCTCCATCAAAGAAATGTTGATGTGCCGGGCGCGGGCGAAAGCTGCATGAACTCTCGCTTCTCTGCAGTACCGCAGCGTGGGCAATGGTAATGCCTGCACCAGGGGCTGAGAAGCTGTTTTCCCTCGTAAAACCCCCGTCGTTCCCTCTGAAACGCGCATTTTTGTGGCCCCGCAACGTCAGGCGTGCAGATTCGCGCTCTTCGAGGGGCGCGCGGCACAATCAAAGCCTCCCCACCTCGGAGGCCATGACCGATGAAACTCTTTGTGCGCTGGCTGCTGTTGGCGGCCGCTCTGGCCCTGGTGGCCAATGTCTACAGCGGGGTCACCGTGGCCAGTTTTGGCAGCGCGTTGATCGCCGCGCTGGTGCTGGGGCTGTTCAACACGTTGGTGCGGCCGCTGCTGGTGCTGCTCACGCTGCCGGTCACGCTGGTCACGCTGGGCCTGTTCCTGTTCGTCATCAACGCGCTGATGTTCTACTGGGCCGCCGGCCTGCTGGACGGCTTTGCCGTCACCGGGTTCGGCGCGGCGCTGATCGGCTCGCTGCTCTACAGCCTGTGCGGCCTGGTGATCGACATCGCGATGGAGCGTCTGTTCCCCAGCGATTGAGCCCGGCCGCTCAGTCGTTGCGGGCTTCGGCCTGCAGGCGCCGCTTCTCCGCTTCCATCTCGCGCAGGCGCGACTGGATGATGGAGGCCTCGACGTAGTCGGAGCGTGGGTCCTCCTTGGCCAGGCGCTGCGCGGTGCGGAAGCGGTCCACTGCGCCGTTCACGTCGCCTTGCGTGGCCGCCACTTCGGCCGCGGCGCGCAGGGCCCGCAGCCGCAGGCCCTGGGCCTCGGCGCATTGCGACAGGGCCTGCCAGGCCAGCGTGTCGGCCTTGTGCTCGGTCACCCAGGTCTGCAGGATCTGCAGGTTCTGCCGCACCAGGGCGGCGGCGTCGGCATCGCCCGCACGTTGCCAGACCAGCGCGGCGTCCGAACGCGCCAGCATCACCGGCCGGGAGCGGTCCTGGCCCAGTGGCGCCAGCGCGGCGCTCAGCGTCTCGCGCGGGCGGTTCAGTGCGGTTTCGATCTCCAGGCTCAGCAGCCGCAGGTCACGCAGTGCCACGGGCTCGTCGGCATAGTGCTGGCTCGCCAGGGCCAGGGCGCTGTCGGCGATGCGCCGGGCGGTGTCGAACTCGCGCAGCTTCAGCGACGCAAAGGCGCCGGCGTACAGCGCGCTCAGGCGGGCCGTGTCCACCGACGGCGAGCCCGGTGCGGCCTGTTGCTGCAGACGGCGCAGCGTGGGCTCGCTGGTGTCCATCAGCACGCGGGCGCGGGCCTGCATCAGGGCATGCACGGCCGCACTGGGCGGCCGGTGCGAGGGGGAGGTGTTCATGCGCAGCCGGGCATCGCTGATGCGCTCGATCGTCAACGGGTGGCTGCGCAGATAGGGGTACTGGTTGCTGTCGTTCAGGCGCGAACTGGCCTCCAGCTTCTCGAACATCTGCGACATGCCCGAGGAGGCAAAGCCGGCCTGGGTCATCAGCTGCATGCCGATGTGGTCGGCCTCGCGTTCCATCTCGCGCGAGAAGTTCAGCTGGCCTTGCACGGCCGCAGCCTGGCTGCCCATCACGACGGCGTTGGCGGCGTCCACGCTCTTGCTGTGCGCCGCGGCGATCAGGCCCAGCACCAGACCCGCCATCGACAGGATGCTCTGCTGCTTCTGGGCCACCATGCTGCGGGCGATGTGCCGCTGCACCACGTGGGTCAGCTCGTGGCCCAGCACCGAAGCCAGCTCGTCGCTGCTGCCGGTCATCGCGATCAGGCCCAGGTGCACGCCCACATAGCCGCCGGGCAACGCGAAGGCGTTGATCGACTTCTCGCGCACCTCGAAGGTTTCCCAGGCGAACAGCCGGGCCCGTTCCGGTTCCAGGTAGCCGGCGTTCTGGGCCGCCTGCACCAGCGGCTGCCAGATCGACTGGATGTAGTCGCTCAGCACCGGGTCGTCCAGGTAGTCCGGGTCCTGGCGGATCTCCATCATGATCCGCTCGCCCAGGCGGTTCTCGGCGTTGATGTCGAAGTCTTCCGACACGGCGTCGCCCAGCGCGGGCAGGTTCACCTGGGCGGCCGCGGGCTGCGGCCAGCCGGAACCGGCCGTGGCGGTGATCAGGGCCAGCGCCAGGGCCGTGGGGCGCAGCAGGCGGTGCGCCAGGGGGGCTTTCATCGACAAATCCGCTTTCTCGTGGCGG
>JAYSCA010000404.1:0-3230 GCA_041915165.1 Ideonella sp. | reverse complement strand
AGGCCGCCGAGGCCATGCTGCAGGGCTGGGCCCAGGGGCGCTTCGAGATGAACTTCCCGCGCCGCTTCACCCGCTGGGTGCGCCTGCTGCGCGGCCTGCCCGACGCCTGGTACTTCGCCCTGGTGCGACGGGCCACCGGCGCCTGAACCCATGCCAGCGCATCCCATCACCGACCCACGCAGCGCGCGGCTGGCCGCCGCCTTCGAAGCCCTGCGCCCGGACACCCTGCCGGATCTGCTGGCGCTCTATGACGAGGCCGCCCGCTTCAAGGATCCGTTCAACGACGTGCGCGGCCACGCGGCCATGCGGGCCATCTTCCACCACATGTTCGACACGCTGGAGGCCCCGCGCTTTCGGGTCCTGTCGGCGGTGACGGAAGGCGCGCGTGCCGTCCTGACCTGGGATTTCACCTTCCAACGCCAAGGCGGCCTGCTGACCATCCACGGCGCCAGTGTCATCGACTACGGCCCCGATGACCGCGTGACGCAGCACCGGGATTACTGGGATCCGTGTGAGGAGCTGCTGGGCAAGCTGCCGCTGCTGGGTGGGTTGGTGCGTTGGCTCCAGCGCCGACTGGCGGCGCCACTCCATATAAAATAGCAATAGCCATTACGACCGCCATCTATTGGACGAATGAGCACAAAACCGTCATCCTTGCGGTCATGAGTTCTGTGCCCTTGGCGGACCCGGTGTCCGCCCCCGCACCGGCCCCCGCATCGCCGGTGGCCACCGCGGAAACCCCGGTGCCCTTCGCCCGCATCAGCTTCGCGCTGTTCCTCGCCGGCTTCTCCACCTTCTCGCTGCTGTACTGCGTGCAGCCTTTGCTGCCCGAGTTCGCCTCGCACTTCGGGCTCAGCCCGGCGCAAAGCTCCTGGGCGCTGTCGCTGACCACCGGGGCCCTGGCCCTGGCCATCTTCACGATGGGGGCGGTGTCCCAGTCCCTGCCCCGGCGCGGGCTGATGGCCACCTCGATGGTGCTGGCCGCCGTGTTGAACCTGGCTGCCGCCATGGCGCCCAGCTGGCCGGTGTTGCTGGCCTGCCGCCTGCTGGAGGGCCTGCTGCTGGGCGGTGTGCCGGCGGTGGCCATGGCCTACCTGGCCGAGGAGATGGACCCGCGCCGGCTGGGCAGCGCGATGGGGCTGTACGTGGGCGGCACCGCCTTCGGCGGCATGATGGGCCGGGTGGGCATGGGCATGCTGGTGGAATGGGCCTCCTGGCGGGGCGCCATGGCCACCCTGGCGGTGATCGACCTGGCCGCCGCGATCGGCTTCTTCTGGCTGCTGCCGGCCTCGCGCCGCTTCGTGCCCAAGCACGGCGTCCACTGGCAACAGCATGTGGCCGCCTGGCGCCACCAACTCACGCGCCCGGACCTGCAGCGCCTGTTCGGCATCGGCTTTGTGTTGACCAGCGTGTTCGTCGCGCTGTTCAACTACCTGGGCTTCCGGCTGGCGGCGCCGCCCTATGGTTTCAGCCCGACCGCGATCAGCCTGGTGTTCCTCAGCTACACCCTGGGCATCTTCGCCTCGGGCAGCTCCGGCGCGCTGAGCCAGCGCCTGGGCCGGCGCCGGGCCCTGCTGACCGGGCTGGCGGCCATGGGCCTGGGGGTGCTGTTCACGCTGGCCGCCTCGCTGGCGGTGATTGCCGTGGGCGTGGCCCTGGTCACGATCGGCTTCTTCATCGCCCACGCGGTGGCCAGTGCCTGGGTCGGCCGGCTGGCCGGCCCGCACAAGAGCCACGCCGCCTCGCTGTACCTGTTGTTCTACTACCTGGGCTCCAGCAGCATCGGCGTGGCCGGCGGCTGGTTCTGGCTGCATGGCGGCTGGCCCGGTGAGGTGGCCCTGACCGCGCTGCTGGCGGTGGTCGGCCTGGTGCTGGCCTCGCGGATGCGGGAGGCCGACCGTGGCTGAGCGCACCCCGCTGATCCTGCTGCCCGGCCTGCTGTGCGACGCCGACCTGTGGGAGGCGCAGGTTGCGGGCCTGGCCGATGTGGCCCAGCCCGCGGTGGCGGACCTGACCCAGGACGACAGCGTGCAGGCCATGGCTGCGCGCGTGCTGGCCCAGGCGCCGGCGCGCTTTGCGTTGGCCGGGCTGTCGATGGGCGGCTATGTGGCCTTCGAGATCCTGCGCCAGCAGCCGCAGCGGGTCAGCCGGCTGGCCCTGCTGGACACCAGCGCCGCCCCGGATTCCCCGGCCCGGGCGGCGCTGCGCCGGCGCAGCCAGGCGCGCTTGGGGCGCGGCCGCTTCATGGGCGTCACCCGCCAGCTGCTGCCCACGCTGGTGCACGCCCGCCATGTGCACGGCCCAGTGGGCCACACGGTGCAGGCCATGGCCCAGCGGGTCGGGGCCGAGGCCTACCGGCGCCAGCAGACCGCCATCCTGAACCGGCCGGACTCGCGGCCCCTGCTGCCCACGGTGCAGCAGCCCACGCTGCTCATCGTCGGCGCGGACGACGCGGTGACCCCGCCGGCCGTGGTGCAGGCCATGGCCGAGGGAATCCCTCAAGCCCGGCTGCACCAGCTGCCGGACTGCGGCCACCTGCCCACGCTGGAGCAACCCGACACCACCACCGCCCTGCTGCGCGACTGGCTGCAGGGCTGACCGCCCCCCGGCTGGGGCCTGCCGACCGCTCCAACCTGTACGTGAACGTACAGGTTATAGTGGCGGCCTGGTTTTGCCACCGCCCCATGTCTACCCCTGCCACCGATCTGCTGACCATCCGCGAAGCCGCCGAACGGCTCGCGGTCACGCCGCGCACCCTCAAGTACTACGAAGAGCGCGGGCTGGTCTGCCCCAGCCGCAGCGAGGGCCGCTACCGGCTCTACAGCCCGCAGGACCTGGAGCGCTTCGCGCGGGTGCTGCGCTTGCGCTCGCTGGGTTTCTCGCTGCAAGCGATCGCCGAGATGCTCAAGCGGCCGGTGGAGGCGCTGGCCGATGGCCGCAAAGTGCATTCGCAGGCGGCGCTGGTGGAGATCCACGATGCCCTGACCCGCCAGGTCGAGGCGCTGGATGCCCGCATCGACGCCGTCAGCCGCGAGCTGCGCGAAGCCCGCCGGCTGCGCGCCGAGCTGGGCGACGACCTGGCCTACCTGGAGCGCCGCATCGCCGGCGAAGCCGTCGACACCGTGTTGCCGCAGCGCCTGGCCGCCCGCCAGCGCCGTCCCGCCCAATCATGATCCTGCCCCAGGCCCTGTCCTTCGAGGCGCTGACCGAGCGCCACGGCCCCCGCTACA
>JAYSCA010000403.1:0-3253 GCA_041915165.1 Ideonella sp. | reverse complement strand
TGCTCATCTCCTCGCTGGTGGCGGCCAGTTCTTCGGAGCTGGCGGCGTTCTGCTGGGTGGTCTGGTTGAGCTGGCCGACGGCGGTGTTGATCTGGCTGACACCGGTGGCCTGCTCTTCCGAGGCGGCGGTGATCTCCTGCACCAGGTCGGAGGTCTTCTTGATGTTGGGCACCATCTCGTCGAGCAGCTTGCCGGCACGCTCGGCCAGTTCGACGCTGGAACCGGCCACGTCGCTGATCTCCTGCGCGGCGACCTGGCTGCGTTCGGCCAGCTTGCGCACTTCGGCGGCCACCACCGCGAAGCCCTTGCCGTGCTCACCGGCCCGGGCGGCCTCGATGGCGGCGTTCAGGGCCAGCAGGTTGGTCTGGTAGGCGATGTCGTCGATGATGCCGATCTTCTGGGCGATCTGCTTCATCGCGCTGACGGTGGCCTTCACCGCTTCGCCGCCTTCGCTGGCCTGGGCCGCGGCCTGGGTGGCCATGCTGTCGGTGACGCGGGCGTTCTCGGTGTTCTGGGCGATCGAGGCGGCCGCCTGTTCGACGGTGGCGCTGGTCTCTTCGACGCCGGCGGCCTGTTCGGCGGCGGCCTGGCTCAGCGACTGCGCCGTGGCGCTCACCTCTTCGGAGGCACCGGCCAGCGCTTCGGCGCTGCCGTTGACTTCACCGACGACCAGCGACAGCTTGTCGGTCATGGTCTTCAAGGCGGCCAGCATGCTGGCGTCATCGCCCTTCTTGGTTTCGACGTCGACGGTCAGATCGCCTTCGGAGACCCGCTTGAGCACCTCGGCCGCATAGGCCGGCTCGCCGCCCAGCAGCTTGAGCAGGCTGCGGGTGATCAGGAAGCCCACCACGACAGCCAGCACCAGCGCGGAGGCGGCCAGCGTCAGCACCAGCGAGCGGGTGGACTCGTATGTGGCCGCAGATTGCTGGGCAGATTCATCCATCAGCTCCACTTGGTACTCGGACAGTGCATTCACACTGGCTTCGAACGCGGTGTTGGCAGGCAGAAATTCTTCACTCAGAAACTGCGTGGCTCGCGCCTTGTCACTGTGTGCCAGTTCAAACATGGAAGGGTACTTGCTGGCCAGCGCTTTACGCTTCTCGCGGATGTCACCGAAGAGTTGCTTGCCCTTCTCGGTGTGAATGTTTTTTTCGAAGAAGGCCATGATTTCCCCGGCCTTCGCACTGTTGGAAGCCATCTTTTCCTTGATGGCGTTGAACTCTGCGTCCGAGTTGGACAACACCAGTCCCCGGGCATTGCGGCCGTTGTCGATGGACAGAGCCACCATGTCCTTGGACATCATGGCTTTGGGAACCCATCCCTTGACAATCAACGAGGTTCCGTCATTGAGCTCGGCCATGCGGTTGATGCTCAGGCCTGCCAGAGCAACCAGCAGTGCAATGACCACCCCGAATCCCAGTGCGAGCCGGGTGGCGACTTTCATGGATCCAAACATGGTGAGATTTCCTTCTCAGTGAAGACAGATGGGGGGAAGTGAACAGTGATTCAGGCGGCTTGGATGGCCTGTTCGGCTTGTGCCAACACCCGGGCCATCAGCGAGGGCACGTCGAGGATCAGCGCGACCTCGCCGTTGCCCAGGATGCTGGAGCCCGCCAGGCCCTGCACCCGGGCGAAGACCTTGCTGAGCGGCTTGATGACGGTCTGGGCCTCGCCCAGCAGGCGGTCGACGACCAGGCCCATGCGCTGGTTGCCGTGGCGCAGCACGACGATGTTTTCGCGTGTGCCGGGCTGGCCCGGCAGCTCGAACAGTTCGCGCAGCCGCAGGAAGGGCAGCACCTGGCCGCGCAGGTTGGTGTAGTCGCGGTCGGGCTCGGCGCTGAAGGCCACGCATTCCTCGACCATCTCCAGCGGCAGCACGAACACCGCGTTGCCGACGGCGACTTGGAAGCCGTTGATGATCGCCAGGGTCAGCGGCAGGCGCACCGTCACCGTGGCGCCGTGGCCGGGCTGGCTGTTGATGTCGACCGAGCCGCGCAGGGCCATGATGTTGCGCTTGACCACATCCATGCCGACACCGCGGCCGGACAGGTCGGTGATCTTCTCGGCGGTGGAGAAGCCGGGCTCGAAGATCAGGTTGTAGACCTGGCTGTCGCTGAGCGCCTGGCCCGGCTCGACCAGCCCGCGCTCCAGGCCCTTGGCCAGGATGCGTTCGCGGTTCAGGCCGCCGCCGTCGTCGCTGACCTCGATCACGATGCTGCCGGAGTCATGGAAGGCATTCAGCGTGAGCGTGCCCTGGGCCGGCTTGCCACGTTCGGCGCGCACCTCGGCGGTCTCGATGCCGTGGTCCATCGCGTTGCGCACCAGGTGGGTCAGCGGGTCGGCGATCTTCTCGACCACCGTCTTGTCCAGCTCGGTGTCCTCACCGCGGATGACCAGCTCGATGTCCTTGCCCAGCTCCTGCGAGACGTCGTGCACCACGCGGCGGAAGCGGCTGAAGGTGGCGCCGATCTTCACCATGCGCAGCTGCAGCGCGCTGTCGCGCATGTCCTCGACCAGGCCGGCCAGCAGCGAGGTGGCCTCGATGCTGGCGCCGTCGCCACTGCGGCGCGCGGCCAGGCTGGCGCCGGCGGCCGCGGTGATCATCTCGCCCACCAGGTTGATCAGGTGGTCGAGCTTCTGCGCGTCCACCCGGATGGTGCCGCCCCCCTGGTTGTGACTGGCGTGAGCATCCTTGACCTGTTGCTGACGCGACAGGGCGGCGTCCACCAGGGCCGGCAGCACCACCCCCTGCTCGACCAGGATCTCGCCCAGCGGCGGCGCGGCCGGCGTGGTCTGCTGCAGGGCCAGGGCCTGGGCCAGTTCGTGCTCGGTCAGCGAGCCGCAGCGCACCAGGATCTCACCCAGGCGCGGGGGCTCCTCGCCGGCGTGCTGGATCAGCGCGAAGTATTCGGAGACCTTGCTGCGCGGCGGCACGATGCGCACCTCGGCGTCGTCCAGCACGAACTCGAAGGTGCTCTCGATGGTGGCCTTGTCGGCGCAGCTGTCCAGCCCGATCTCGAAGCCCAGGTAGCAGGCCTCCGGGTCCAGCGCGGACAGGCCGGGCAGGCGGTCCTCGACCGTGACCACGCCGGTCAGCGTGCCCAGCTTGCCCAGGTAGCGGATGAACGACAGCGGGTCCATGCCGTTGCGCAGCACCTCGGGGCCGAAGCGCAGCGACAGGTGCCAGTGGTCCGGGCCGCCCGTGGTGCCGGTGGCCGGGGCCGCCGCCGGGGCTGCGGGGGCCGCGCCGGCT
>JAYSCA010000402.1:0-3262 GCA_041915165.1 Ideonella sp. | reverse complement strand
CTGGGCCAGGCCCTGGGCCGTGTCGTAGGGCCGGGCGCCCAGTTCCGCACAGCGTTCGTGCCAGGGCGCCATCAGCCGCGTGTCCTCCTCGCGCTCCATCACCTGGGTGGCGAAGAAGCTGCTGTCGTCGGGGCGGGGCGACGACGTGTCAGCGGTCTCGGGCGAGCGCAGGAAGCGGCTGAGCAGGTGTTTCACGGCAGTGGGTGGACAACGGCGGGTGGGCCGATCAGCCCGGGAAGTTCTCGGGGAACTTGGCCTTGAAGCGGGCTTCGGAGGCGGCCACGACATTGCGCCGCACCAGATCGGCCAGGCACTGGTCCAGGGTCTGCATGCCCTGGCTCTGGCCGGTCTGGATCGACGAGTACATCTGGGCGACCTTGTTCTCGCGGATCAGGTTGCGGATGGCCGAGGTGCCGATCATGATCTCGTGCGCGGCCACCCGGCCGGTGCCGTCCTTGGTCTTGCACAGCGTCTGCGAGATGACGGCCACCAGTGATTCGGACAGCATGGCGCGCACCATGTCCTTCTCGGCGGCCGGGAACACGTCGACGATCCGGTCGATGGTCTTGGCGGCGCTGCTGGTGTGCAGGGTGCCGAACACCAAGTGGCCGGTTTCGGCGGCGGTCAGCGCCAGCCGGATGGTTTCCAGGTCACGCAATTCGCCCACCAGGATGGCGTCCGGGTCCTCGCGCAGCGCGGCGCGCAGCGCGTTCGAGAAGCTGTGCGTGTGCGGGCCCACCTCGCGCTGGTTGACCAGGCACTTCTTGGATTCGTGCACGAATTCGATCGGGTCTTCCAGCGTCAGGATGTGGCCGTACTCGGATTCGTTGAGGTGGTCCACCATCGCCGCCAGCGTGGTCGACTTGCCGGAGCCGGTCGGGCCGGTCACCAGCACCAGGCCGCGCGGCTTGAGCGCCAGATCGCCGAACACCGGCGGGCAGTTGAGCTGCTGCAGCGTCAGGATCTTGGACGGAATGGTCCGGAACACCGCGCCGGCGCCGCGGTTCTGGTGGAAGGCGTTGACCCGGAAGCGGGCCAGCCCCTGCACCTCGAAGCTGAAGTCGCACTCCAGCGTGTCCTCGTAGTGCTTGCGCTGCACGTCGTTCATGATGTCGTAGACCATCGCGTGAACCTGCTTGTGGTTCAGCGGCTCGACATTGATGCGACGCACGTCCCCGTTGACGCGGATCATCGGCGGCAGGCCGGCGGAGAGGTGGAGGTCCGAGGCCTTGTTCTTGACCGAGAAGGCCAGCAGCTGGGTGATGTCCATGGCGTGGTGGTGTGGGTTCCCTGGGCGCCCGGGGCCGGGCGTCGTTTATGCTCGCACAATCATGGTCAGTATCGCGCAGAACATACAACAAGTGCGTCGCCGCTTGGCCGACGCCTGTGCCGCCGCGCACCGTCCGGCCGACAGCGTGATGCTGTTGGCGGTCAGCAAGACCTGCCCGGCCGAGGCCGTGCGCGAGGCCCATGCGACGGGGCAGGCCGCCTTTGGCGAAAACTATGTGCAGGAAGCCCTGGCCAAGATCGAGGCCCTGATCGATCTGCGGCCGCAGCTGCAATGGCATCTGATCGGCCCGCTGCAGTCCAACAAGACCCGGGTGGTGGCCGAGCAGTTCGACTGGGTCCATTCGGTGGACCGGCTCAAGATCGCCGAGCGGCTGTCCGAGCAGCGGCCGGCGGGGCTGCCGCCGCTGCAGGTCTGCCTGCAGGTCAACATCAGCGGCGAGGCCAGCAAGAGTGGCGTCACGTTGGACGAACTGCCGGCGCTGGCCCGGGCCGTGGCGGCCCTGCCGCGGCTGACGCTGCGCGGCCTGATGGCGATCCCGGAGCCGGAGGAGGGGCTGGCGGCCCAGCGCGCGCCGCACCGCCGGCTGCGCGAGGCCTTCGAGGCCTTGCGGACCGAGGGTCTGGCGCTGGACACGCTGTCGATGGGCATGAGCGCCGACCTGGAGGCCGCGGTGCTCGAAGGCGCGACACTGGTGCGCATCGGCACCGCCATCTTCGGCGCCCGTCCCCGGCCGGCGGCCTGAGCCCGCTCAGGGCTGCGGACTGGGCGGAGCGGGCGGCTCGGGCACGTCGCAGAACCAGCCGGTCCAGGCCGGGTCAGCCAGGTCCAGCGGTACTTCCTCGACCGACAGGCCGCTTTGAAGATCCAGGCTGGAATCCATCCAGCCACCTTCGTTGGCTTCGGCGGGCGCGCGCTCGCCCTGCGGCGCGCGGGAAGCGGAGTTCGGGGTCAACCAGGAGCGCATGACGGGCCTCAACTGCAGGCAGTGACGAAAAACGGCTGGCCCCATGCTCCCGATCACCGTCCGGGGCGTCATCACCCTGGCGGGTGTGACGTGCGCGACATCCCTAGAGGCCCTGGCGGGCTCAGAAATCCAGCGCGGTGGTGTTCTTGACCTCTTCCATCACCGCGTAGGTGCGGGTCTCGCGCACCCCGGGCAGGGCCCAGATCACCTCGCCGACAAAGGTGCGGTAGGCCGCCATGTCCGCCACCCGGGTCTTGAGCAGGTAGTCGAAGCCGCCGGCCACCAAGTGGCACTCCAGGATTTCCGGTCGCACCTGCACGGCGGCCCGGAAGGCATCCATCACGTCGTGCACCGTGCGGTCCAGCAGCACCTCGACAAACACCATCAGCCCGGCGCCCAGCTTGGTCGGGTTCAGCCGGGCCTCGTAGCCCAGGATGTACTGCTCGCGGGCCAGCCGCTTGACCCGTTCAAGCACCGCGGTGGGGGACAGGTGCACCTCCTCGGCGAGCTTCAGGTTGCTGATGCGCCCATCCCGCTGCAGGACCCGCAGGATGCGCAGATCGGTTTTGTCCAGACCCTTCTCGTGATCAATTGACTCCAGAGAGGCCTTCATGCCTTTGAAAACTCCAACAAATCAGTAAAACGCCGAATCTAGTTCGTTCATTGTCGACATAAGCTGAGAAATCATCCAGTCAGGTTTCTACTGCCATGAACGCTTTCGCCGATTTCTCCGTGCCGCCACAGCGGCAACGCCTGCCATTTCCGTACCAGCCGGAGGCCCAGGCCCTGGCCACCGCCCGCGCCCGGCTGGGGGGCGGGCTGGACTGGTCGGCCGTCGTTGCGGTGGCCACGCCCTGGGTGCAGGCCGTGCGGGCCCAGCCCGCGCCGTTCTGGGCCATGGAGTCGCTGCTGCGCGAGTACCCCATCTCGCGGCCCGAAGGCCTGGCGCTGATGCGGCTGGCCGAGGCCTTGCTGCGCGTGCCCGATGTGGAGACCGCGGTGGCGTT
>JAYSCA010000401.1:0-3263 GCA_041915165.1 Ideonella sp. | reverse complement strand
GCCCGCCACGCAGCGCGCTGCGCCACAGCCGGGTGCTGCCCGAGGGCTCGCCGCCGGCCGGATCGGCCGCCACATTGCGCTGCAGGCGCTGCAGGCGCTGGCCGTACTCCAGCCAGCGCAGCTCCTCGCGCCAGTCGCGGGTGACCTGGCTGTCCGAACCGATGGCCAGCGGCACGCCCGCAGCCAGCCAGCCGGGCAGGTCGGCCAGGCCGTCGCCCAAGTTGGCCTCGGTGCCGGGGCACAGCACCACGCCCGCGCCGCTGGCCGCCACCGCGGCAATCTCCTCGGGCGTGCTGTGGGTAGCGTGCACCAGCTGCCAGCGGGCGTCCAGCAGGCCTTGCGCGGCCAGCCATTGCATCGGCCGCTGGCCGGTGGCGGCCAGGCAGTCGCGCACCTCGGCGGGCTGCTCGGCCACATGGATGTGCAGCGGCACGGCCTGGCCGGCGGCCAGCGTGGCCAGGCGCTGCAGGCTCTCGGGCCGGGCCGCGCGCAGCGAATGCACCGCCACGCCGGCGTTCAGCCGCGCATGGCCCTGCGCGTTGACCGCCTGGCAGATCGCCCAGGCGCCGTCGGCATCCAGCCGGAAGCGGGCTTGGTCTGGCCGCAGCTCGGGCTGGCTGAAGCCGGCGCGCTCGTAGATCACCGGCAGCAGGGTCAGGCCGATGCCGGTGTCGGCCGCCGCGTCGATCAGCGCGCGCGACAGGGCCAGCGGGCCGTCGTAGGGCGTGCCGTCGGGCTGGTGCTGCAGGTAATGGAACTCGCAGACCTGGGTGTAGCCGCCGCGCAGCAGCTCGCCGTAGAGCTGGCGGGCGATGGTGCGCAGCTCGGCCGGGCCCACCCGGCCGGCCACCCGGTACATGCGGTCGCGCCAGCTCCAGAAGTCGTCCTCGGCGTGGGTGCGCTGCTCGGCCAGGCCGGCAAAGGCGCGCTGGAAGGCGTGGCTGTGCGCGTCCACCAGGCCGGGCAGCACCGGGGCCGCCAGCCGCTGCGCGTCGCGCGGGCAGGGCTGGTCGGCCCGCACCGTGGCCCAGCGGCCCTGGGCGTCCACCGTCAGCAGCACATCGGCCTGCCAGCCCTCGGGCAGCCAGGCCCAAGGGGCCCACAGGGCTCGGGTGGGGGTCTGCGCCGGAGCGTTCATGCCGTGGCTCCCGGCCGCCAGGCCAACATCGTGTCCACCAGCCGGCCCAGCAGGGGCTGCACCTGCGCGGCATGGGCGGCGTCCCAGGCCCAGGGTGGGGCCTCGGTCATGTAGCAGGACCAGCACATCTCCAGCTGGATGGCATGCCGGCCCTGGGCGGGCTGGCCGTAGTGGCGGGTGATGTGGCCGCCCTTGAAGCGGCCGTCCACCACCTGGGTGTAGGCGTCCTGGCCGGCCAGCACCTCGGCCAGGCGCTGGCGCAGCAGCGGGTCGCAGCTGCTGCCGCCCACGGTGCCCAGGTTCAGGTCGGGCAGCTGGCCCTCGAACAGCCAGGGCAGTTCGGAGCGGATGCTGTGGCCGTCGAACAGCACCGCGTGGCCGTGGGCGGCCTGCAGGCGGGCCAGCTCGGCGCCCAGCGCGTCGTGGTAGGGCTGCCAATAGCGGGCGCGGCGGCGCTGCACCTCGGCCGCATCCGGGGCCTGGCCCTCGCGGTACAGCGGCTCGCCAGTGAAGAAGCGGGTGGGGCAGAGCTCGGTGTTGTTGGCGCCGGGGTACATCGGCGCGTTGTCGGGCGGCCGGTTCAGGTCGATCACGTAGCGCGCGAAGCGGGGCACGATCAGGCTGGCGCCGCGCGCGCGCACGAAGGCGTAGAGCTTCTCCAGGTGCCAGTCGGCGTCCTCGGTGGCCAGGGCGCGCGGCACGAAGGTGGGGCGCAGATCGTCCGGGATGGCGGTGCCAGCGTGCGGCACGCTCACCAGCAGCGGGCCGGTGCCGCGCCAGAGGGCGAAGGTCTCGGTCTCGAGGTCAGGGGCGCGGTCATTGGCGAGGTCGGTGGCGTTCATGCAAGAACCTCCTGGACAGACTGGCCGGCCCGCACGACGCGGCAGACCGGGCTGTGGCCGAAACGGTAGGCCAGTTCGTTGGGGTGGTCCACCGCCCAGTGGGCCCAGTCGGCCTGGCGGCCGGGGCTGAGCTGGCCCAGGCGCTCGTGCAGGCCCAGGGCCCGCGCCGCATGGCGGGTGAAGCCGGCCAGGGCCTCCTCGGGCGTCAGGCGGAACAGGGTGCAGGCCATGTTCATCATCAGGAGCGGCGACAGGGTGGGCGAGGTGCCGGGGTTGTGGTCGGTGGCCAGGGCGATGGGCACGCCTGCGGCGCGCAGCGCGGCCACCGGCGGCAGATGGGTGTCGCGCAGGAAGTAGTAGGCGCCCGGCAGCAGCACGGCCACCGTGCCCGCCGCGGCCAGGGCCTGCACGCCCGTGTCGTCCAGGTGCTCCAGGTGGTCGCAGCTCAGGGCCTGGTGGCGGCAGGCCAGGGCGGTGCCGCCGCTGTGGCTCAGCTGCTCGGCATGCAGCTTGACCGGCAGGCCCAGGGTGCGGGCGCGGCTGAACAGGCGGTCGATCTGCGCGGGGCTGAAGGCGATGTGCTCGCAGAAGCCGTCCACCGCATCGACCAGACCCTCGGCCTGCCAGCCGGGCAGCCAGTCGCACAGGGCCTCAATGTAGTCGTCGGCCCGGCCGGCAAACTCGGGTGGCAGGGCGTGGGCGCCCAGCGCGGTGGTGCGCACCGTCATCGGCAGGTGTTCGCCCACGGCCCGCGCCACGCGCAGGCAGCGCGCCTCGTCGGCCTGGCTCAGGCCGTAGCCGGACTTGATCTCCACCGTGGTCACGCCTTCGCGCAGCAGCACCCGGGCGCGGGCCAGCGTGGCCGCCAGCAGGGCGGCGTCGCTGGCGTCGCGGGTGGCCTGCACCGTCGCGCGGATGCCGCCGCCGGCGCGGGCGATCTCCTCGTAGCTGGCGCCCTGCAGGCGCAGCTCGAACTCGCGCGCTCGGTTCCCGCCATAGACCAGGTGGGTGTGGCAGTCGATCAGCCCCGGGGTGACGACGCCGCCGCCCCAGTCGTGCTCGGCATCCACCTCCAGGCCGGCCGGCAGCGCGGCGGCCGGGCCGACCCAGGCGATGCGTTCGCCTTCGGTGAGCACCGCGCCGTTGGGGACCCAGCCCCAGGGGGTGTCAGGCGCCAGGGTGGCCAGGTGGGCACCGCGCCACAGCGTGCGTGGGGTTGGGGTCATGCGGCGTGCTCCTGCGACAGCCACCAGGCCCGCACCGGCGGGTCGATCTGCCAGTGG
>JAYSCA010000400.1:0-3263 GCA_041915165.1 Ideonella sp. | reverse complement strand
GGGCGAGCTGGCCCCGCTGTTCGAGGCGCTGATGCGCGAGCATTACGACCCGGCCTACGCCCGCTCGCAGCGCGGCAACTTCCTGCGCATCGCCGACGCCCTGCCGCTGCCCACCGAGCGGCTGACGCCCGAGGCGATCGACGCGCTGGTGCCCACGCTGCGGGCACTGGGCGGCGACGCGGCCTGAGCCGCGCCCCGAGCCCGTGCAACGCCCCTGGCGGGTTCAGTGCCCGCCGGCCAGCAGCGCCGCGTTGCCGCCCGCCGCCGCGGTGTTGATGCTCACGCACTGCTCGGCGCAGAAGCGGTAGAGGTAGTGCGGCCCGCCGGCCTTGGGGCCGGTGCCCGACAGGCCCTCGCCACCGAAGGGCTGCACGCCCACCACCGCGCCGATCATGTTGCGGTTGACATAGACGTTCCCGATGCGGGCCTGTGCGGCCAGGCGCTCGGCCCGGCTGTCGATGCGGGTCTGCAGGCCGAAGGTCAGGCCATAGCCCAGGGCGTTGATCTGGTCCACCAGCGTGGCCGGGTCGCCCGACCAGCGCACCACGTGCAGCACCGGGCCGAACAGCTCCTGCTGCAGCTCCGCCACGCGGGCCAGTTCGAAGGCCACCGGCGCGACCAGGCGCGGTACCGCCGTGCCGGCCGGCAGCGGGGTCTCGCCGATCAGCGTGGCCTCGCGGCGCAGCCGGGCGATCTGGGTCTGCAGGTTCTGGAAGGCCTCGTCGTCGATCACCGGGCCGACATCGGTGGCCCAGTCGGCCGGGTCACCCAGGCGCAGCTCCTGCATGGCGCCGCGCAGCATGGCGAGGATGCCGTCGGCCACGCCTTCGTGCAGGCACAGCAGGCGCAGGGCCGAGCAGCGCTGGCCGGCCGAGCGGAAGGCACTCTGCACCACCGCGTCGACCACCTGCTCGGGCAGGGCGGTGGAGTCGACCACCATGGCATTGAGGCCGCCGGTCTCGGCGATCAGCGGCACGATGGGGCCGTCCTTGGCGGCCAGCGCGCGGTTGATGGTGCGGGCCACCGCGGTGGAGCCGGTGAAGCACACGCCGGCCGTGGCCGGGTGGGCCACCAGCGCGGCGCCGGTCGTCTCGCCCGGGCCATGCAGCAGCACCAGCGCGTCGGCCGGCACGCCGGCCTCGTGCAGCAGGGCCACCATGCGGGCGGCCACCGCCGGGGTCTGCTCGGCCGGCTTGGCGGCCACCGCATTGCCGGCCACCAGCGCGGCCACCACCTGGCCGGTGAAGATGGCCAGCGGGAAGTTCCAGGGGCTGATGCAGACGAAGACGCCGCGGCCGTGCAAGCGCAGGGTGTTGCGCTCGCCGGTGGGGCCGGGCAGCTCCTGCGGCTGCAACCGCGCCTGGGCCTGCTGGGCGTAGTAGCGGCAGAAGTCCACCGCCTCGCGCACCTCGGCGATGGCGTCGCCCAGGGTCTTGTGGGCCTCCTTCACCAGCAGGCCGACAAACTCGGGCAGGCGGGCCTCCAGCGCATCGGCGGCACGGCGCAGCACCGCCGCGCGCTCGTCCACTGGGCGGTGGGCCCAGCCGGCCCTGCCCTGGCCCAGGCGCTGCATGGCGTCGGCCACGTCGGCCTCGCCGGCCAGCGGCACGGCGGCAACCCGGGTGGCGGCGATGGCGGTGGCCAGGGGCTGGCGGCTGTCCAGGCCGGTCGGGTCCACGCCGGCCGCATTGGGCCGCTCGGTGCCATAGAGGTCCCGCGGCAGCGGCAGGCCTTCGGCCGGACCCTCCCCGTCATGGGCCTCCAGCAACGGTGAGCGCAGCAGCTCGACCGGCGCCACGCTCGGGTCGGCCAGCTGGTGGACGAAGGAAGAGTTGGCGCCGTTTTCCAGCAGGCGGCGCACCAGGTAGGCCAGCAGGTCGCGGTGCTCGCCCACCGGGGCGTAGACGCGGCAGGACACGCGCGGGTCCTTCAACACCTCGCGGAACACGCCATCGCCCATGCCGTGCAGGCGCTGCAGCTCGAAGTCCTGCCCCGGCACCGCGCCGGCCTGCGCGGCCATCTGCAGCAGGGCGGCAATGGTGCCGGCGTTGTGGCCGGCGAACTGCGGGAAGATGACGTCACGGTGCGTCAGCAGCGCGCGGGCGCAGGCCAGGTAGTTCACATCGGTGTGCGGCTTGCGGGTGAAGACCGGGTAGGCCGGCAGCCCCAGTTCCTGGGCGCGCTTGACCTCGCCATCCCAGTAGGCGCCCTTGACCAGGCGCACCATGAAGCGTAGCCCGTGGCGGCGTGCGATGGCGGCCACCTCGTCCACCACCGCCAGGGCCCGGCTCTGGTAGGCCTGCACCGCCAGACCGAAGCCGCGCCAGCGCGGCAGCGTGGTCGCGATGCGCTCGGCCAGCGCCTCCAGCAGCTCCAGCGACAGTTCCAGCCGGTCCACTTCCTCGGCGTCGATGGTGAGGTTCATGTCGGCCGCGGCCGCCTGCTCGACCAGCGCCCAGACCCGCGGCAGCAGCTCGGCGAAGACCCGCTCGCGCTGGGCGTCCTCGTAGCGGGAGAACAGCGCCGAGAGCTTGATCGAGATGCCGTCGCGCCCTTCCGGCCCCGTGGCCATGCCACCCTGGCGGCGGGCGATCGCGGCGATCGCCGCCAGGTAGTCGGCCTGGTAGCGCGCGGCATCGGCCTCGGTGCGGGCGCCCTCGCCCAGCATGTCGTAGGAGAAGCGCAGCTGCGGCTGGGCCTTGCGCTGCTTGTCGGCCTCGCCCTGGGCCTCGTCGATGGAGCGGCCCAGCACGAACTGCCGGCCCAGCAGCTGGATGGCCCGCACCGTGGCCGCCACCACGCCGCGCGCGCCCAGCCGGGTCAGCAGGCCACCGGATTCACCCGCCTCGGGCAGGAACTTCTGCGACATGGCCAAGGCCGTGGCCGACAGGCCGGCCAGCATGCCGCCACTGCCGTCGTTGGCACTGAAGTCGGCCCGGCCCAGCTGGTCGGCCGTCAGAGCCACCGCGGTCTCCACATCGGGCACCCGCAGCAGGGCCTCGGCCAGGCGCATCAGCGCCAGGCCTTCGGGCCGCGAGATGGGGTACTCGCGCAGCAGCGACTCCATGGCCCAGAACGGCGCGGGCTGGGCCCGCACGGCCTGCACCCAGGGCGTGGCCACGGCAACGACGGCCGACCAGTCCAGCCCGCCCCCCAGCCGGGCGCGGGCGGTGGCCAGGGCCTGGGCCTCCGGCTGGTACGGAAATGGCAGGCGTTGCCGCTGTGGCGGCACAGAGAAATCGGCGAAAGCGTTCATGGCAGTA
>JAYSCA010000399.1:0-3264 GCA_041915165.1 Ideonella sp. | reverse complement strand
TACCGCCTGAGCCGGCCGCTGGCCAAACCCCCCGGCCTGCCCGGCCTGCCCGGCGCGGTCGAGCTGCGCGAGCCCGCCAGCCGCGCCGAGGCCCTGGTGGCCGCCGGCCTGCGCAGCCTGCTGCGCCACAGCTTCCGCCTGCTGGTGGGCCCGCCGCTGAACGCGCCGCTGCAGCGCGCGGTGGCGCGGGCGCTGACGCTCACCATGTTCGCTGGCGGCGGCGTGCAGCGGCGCCAGGAACGCGTCGGCGCCGTCCCGGTGGAAGTCCTCAGCCCGCCGGGCCGCAGCGAGGCCGCCGACGGCGCCATCCTCTACCTGCACGGCGGCGCCTTCTGCCTGGGCGGCCCGGCCACCCACCGCAGCCTGAGCAGCCGCCTGGCCCCGGCCGCGCAATGCCCCGTCTGGGTGGTGGACTACCGGCTGGCGCCCGAGCACCCTTACCCCGCGGGGCTGGAAGACGCGCTGGCGGTGTGGCGGGCGCTGCGCGCGCGCGGCCTGCCGGCCGGGCGCATCGTCATTGCGGGCGATTCGGCCGGTGGTGCACTGGCCCTGGCGCTGGCCCTGCGGCTCAAGGCCTTGGGCGAGGCCCCGGCGGCCGGGCTGCTGCTGCTCTCGCCGGTGACGGACCTGCGCCCCGAGGGCGGCCCCACCGACCCCGCCCAGCCCGATCCCATGCTGCGCCCGAGTTGGTTGAGCCAGGCCCTGCGCTGGTACGCCGCGTCGGCCGATGCGCGGGAGCACCAGCCCCTGAGCCTGGACCTGGCCGGCCTGCCGCCGCTGTTCATCCAGGTGGGTGAGGAGGAGATCCTGCGCGGCCACGCGCTGGCCCTGGCCCGCCACGCCCAGGCCTGCGGCCTGCCGGCGCAGCTGGAGGTGCATGCCCGGCGCTGGCATGTGTTCCAGCTGCAGGCGGGCTACCTGGCCTCGGCCGCCGCCGCGGTGCAGGCCCTGGGCCAGGCCAGCCAGCGCTTCATGGCCCGCGCCGCGGCCTCAGCCACTCTTGCGACCCCGACCGCTTCTGAAGGAGCCCCCGCCCCATGGCCGACGACACCCCAAGCCGCTGCGTCCTGATCACCGGTGCCGCCACCGGCATCGGCCGCGCCACCGCCCGCCGTTTTGCCCGCGAGGGCTGGTTCGTCATCGCCGGCGACATCGACGCCACCGGCCTGGCCGATCTGGTGCGCGGCCTGGGCGAGACGCGCTGCCTGGGCGTGGCCCTGGACGTGACCGACCCGGCCCAGTGGACGGCGGCCCTGGCCATCGTGCGCGAACGCTTCGGCCGGTTGGACCTGCTGGTCAACAACGCCGGCATCCTGATCTCTGGCCCCTTCGCCCAGTCGCCGCTGGCCCAGCACCATGCGGTGATCGATGTGAATGTCCAAGGCGTGCTCAACGGCTGCTGGCTGGCCCACCCGCTGCTGGCGGCCACGCCGGGCGCGCAGGTCATCAACCTGTGCTCCACCGCGGCCATCTACGGCCAGGCCTCGCTGGCCACCTACTCGGCCAGCAAGTTCGCGGTGCGCGGGCTGACCGAGGCGCTGAGCATCGAGTGGGAGAAGGACGGCATCCGCGTGCAGGACCTGATGCCGCTGTTCGTGCAGACGGCCATGGTGCAGGACATGGATGCGCAAAGCATCCGCCGCCTGGGCGTGCGGCTCACGGCCGAGGACGTGGCCGAGCAGGTCTGGCGCACCGCCCAGGCCCGCGGCCGGGGCCGGGTGCACTGGCCGGTGGGCGGCATGGCCCGCTGGCTGTTCCGGCTGTCAGGCGGCGGGCCGCAGTGGCTGGAGCGGGCGATCGCCAAGCGCATCGCGGCCTGAGCGTCTGGCTGGGGCGTAGCATGGCAGGATGTCTCTGCCGGATGCTTTGACCGGCCTGGCGCCGGACTGGCGTTTCCAGGCGCGGGGTCACCATGCCCGCCCCTTGCGGGCCGACGAGGTGCCGCTGTTGCAGGCCCTCTACGATGCCAACCCGCTGTACTTTGAGGCCGTCAGCGGCCGCCCGGCCTGGCCGGGCGAGGCCCAGGAGGCCTTTGACGACCGGCCGCCGCCCGAGATGCCCTACCGCGATCAGGAATGCCTGGGGTTGTTCGATCCGCAGGGCGGCCTGGTGGGCGTGAGCATCGTGGTGCGCGACATGATGGCCCCCGGCGTCTGGCATGTGGCGCTCTTTCTGCTGGCCACCGACCTGCATGGGACGGGCTTGGCCCGCGCCCTCTACCAGGCCCTGGAGGACTGGGCGGTGCACGGTGGCGCGCGGTGGATGCGTCTGGGCGTCGTGGTGGGCAACACCCGGGCCGAGCATTTCTGGGCCGGGCGTGGCTTCACACCGGTGCGCTTGCGGGAGCACATTCTGTCCAGCGACCGGACCAACCTGTTGCGGGTGATGGTCAAGCCGCTGGCGGGCCAGCCGGTGCCGGCCTACCTTGCGCTGGTGCCGCGCGATCGCCCTGAAACCGATCTGCCCTGAAACAGCCCCAGGAGAGCGCATGCCGTGGACTGCCGACACCCCCACCGCCGCGTCGGCGCCGCGCGTGTTGGTCAGCGCCTGCCTGCTGGGCGAGCCGGTGCGTTTCGACGGCGCGGGCAAGCCCTGCGCCGATGCGGTGCTGCGGGATTGGTTGATGGCGGGGTGGGTGGTGGGCCTGTGTCCGGAGATGGCCGGAGGCCTGCCGGTGCCGCGCCCAGCGGCCGAAATTGGCGGACCGGGCGGCGGTGGCGCGGTCCTGGCCGGCGCCGCGTCGGTGCGCACGCAGTCGGGTGTCGATGTGACGGCGGCGTTTGTGCGCGGCGCCCAGGCGGCGTTGGCCTGCGTGCGGGCTCACCGCATTCGGGTGGCCGTGCTCAAGGAGGGCAGCCCTTCCTGCGGCAGCAGCCACATCCATGCGGGCCGCTTTGATGGTCAGCGTCTGGCTGGCGAGGGGGTGACGGCCGCGCTGCTGCGCCAGGCCGGGGTGCAGGTGTTCAGCGAGACGCAGTGGGCCCAGGCCGAGGCGGCGCTGGGCCCGACCGGGGCTCAGCCGCCGGTCACCATGCCCAGCGCGCGCGGCAAGGCCAGCGACAAGGTGGGCCAGTAGGTCACCAGCACCAGAAAGCCCAGCATCGTCAGCAGCCAGGGCCAGACGGCCACGGTCAGCTCGGTGATGCCCATCTTGGTGATGCCCGAGGCCACGTAGAGGTTCAGGCCCACCGGCGGGTGGCACATGCCCACCTCCATGTTCACCACGATCAGGATGCCGAAGTGCACCGGGTCGATGCCCAGCTT
>JAYSCA010000398.1:0-3264 GCA_041915165.1 Ideonella sp. | reverse complement strand
GCTTCAGCCAGCTTGATGTCTTCACCGCCACGCCGCTGCGGGGCAACCCGCTGGCCGTGGTGCACGACGCCGAGGGACTGGACGACGCCACGCTGGCCGCCTTCGCCCGCTGGACCAACCTGAGCGAAACGACCTTCCTGCTGCCGCCAACCGATCCGGCGGCCGACTACCGGGTGCGCATCTTCACGCCCGAAGCCGAACTGCCCTTCGCCGGCCACCCCACCCTGGGCAGCTGCCAAGCCTGGCTGCAGGCGGGCGGCCAGCCGCGGCAGCCCGGCGAGGTGGTGCAGCAGTGCGGTGTGGGTCTGGTGCGGGTGCGCCGTTCCGGCGCGCGACTGGCTTTTGCCGCCCCGCCCTGCCGGATGGCCGAGGTCGAGCCCGAGCGCCTGGCCGCCGTGCTGCACGCCCTCGGCCTGGCGCCGGCCCTGGTGCGCCGGGCCCAGTGGCTGGACAACGGGCCGAACTGGCTGGGGCTGCTGCTCGACAGCGCCGAGACGGTGCGCGCCCTGCGGCCGGACCATGTCGCCCTGGCCTCGCTGGCCAAGGTCGGGGTCGTCGGGCCACAAGCCACCGGCGCGGACACTGCCTTCGAGGTGCGGGGCTTCGTGGCGCCGATCGGCATCGACGAGGACCCGGTGACCGGCAGCCTGAACGCCAGCCTGGCCCAGTGGCTGATCGGGGCCGGCCTGGCCCCGAGCCACTATGTGGCCGCCCAAGGCTCCCAGCTCGGCCGGGCCGGCCGGGTCCATGTGGACAGCGACGGAGCGACGATCTGGATCGGCGGCGACGTGGCCACCGTGATCGAGGGCCAGGTCACGCTCTGACCCCGGAGGCTGTTGCGGCGACAATCGCGCCATGTTCCAGCCTTCCCAGCACGACGTCCGTCGCTTCTTCTGCGACGTCCTGGCCAAGCAGCGTGCCGGCCAGGTGCTCTCCCCGATCGAGACCCTGGCCGCCGGCTGGATCGACCAGCATCCCGAATACCACGCCGACCTGTCGGACGTGGATGCGGCGCTGGCCCAGGTCTATGACGTGCAGGAAGGCCGGACCAACCCCTTCCTGCACCTGTCCATGCACCTGACGATCAGCGAGCAGGTGTCGATCGACCAACCGCACGGCATCCGCCAGGCGGTCGAACTGCTGGCCATGCGCCGGCATTCGCTGCACGAGGCCCACCACGAGGTGATGGACTGCCTGGGCGAGATGATCTGGGCCTCGCAGCGCAGTGGCCGCCCGCCCGACGGGCACGCCTACCTGGACGCGGTGCGGCGCCGGGCCACCCGCTGAACGGCCCCACCGGCCACCGCCTCAGTAGGGCAGGAATTCACCGGCCCAGAGCCGGTCCAGGTCTTTGAAGCCCCAGAGCTTGGGGTTCTCGCGCGAGACGATCTGGTCGCTGGACTGCGACAGGTCCACCACCACCGGCGTCATCGGCATCTGGGCGTTGACCGAGAAGAAGGCCTTCACGATCGGCGACACCAGGGACTGCGGGTTCTGCTCGGTCACCACCGCCAGCCGGCCCGATTGCAGCCGCACCAGCGAGCCCACCGGGTAGATGCCCAGGCTCTTGACGAAGGCCTGGAAGATCCGCGGATCGAAGTGCCCCTTCCAGGACGCCATCTTGGCCACCGAGCTGGCCGGGTCCCAACCCGCCTTGTAGGGCCGGTTCGAGGTGATGGCGTCATAGACATCGCACACCGCTCCCATGCGGGCCAGCAGCGAAATCTGCTCCCCCGCCAGACGGTGCGGATAGCCGGTGCCGTCGATGCGCTCATGGTGGTGCAGGCAGACGTCCATGGCGGCCTCCGGCGCGCCGTGGGCTTCCTGCAGCATCTCGTAGCCCCGCACCGGGTGGCTCTTCATGATGGTGAATTCGTCATCCGTCAGCTTGCCCGGCTTGTTGAGCACCTCCAGCGGCATCACGGCCTTGCCCAGGTCGTGCAGCAGACCGGCCAGACCCGCCGCCCGGCACTGGGCCTCGCTCAGCTCCAGCTGGCGGGCCAGGGACACCATCAGCGCGCACACCGCCACCGAATGCATGTAGGTGTAGTCGTCCTGCGTCTTCAAGCGCGCCAGGCTGACCAGCGCACCCGGGTTGCGGAACACCGAATCCGCGATCTCTTTCACCAGCGGCAGGCACTGCTCCGCGTCCAGGGCCTTGCCCAGTCGCGCCTCGGCGAACATCGACGTCACCTGCTCCCGGGCTTCGGCGCAGATGGCCTGGGCCTGGTGCAGCTCTTCGGCCAGCGAGCGGTCGGGCGCCGGCGGCGCGGCCGAAGCAGCCCGGGCCGTTGGGGCGACCGCTGGCGCGGGCGCGGCCACGGGTGATGGCTGGGGCGACCGCTCGGCGGGCACCTCCGCCTCGGCAGGGTCCAGCACATCCAGCCCCTTGGAGACATCGATCACCACCGCGGGCACCTGGCTTTCCTGCAGTTTGCGCAGGTCGGTCACGTCCTCCAGCACGAAGCGGGTCTGCCAGAACGGATGGTCGATCCAAGCCCCTTCCAGCGCCTGGATGTGCATGCCCAATCGCACCTGGGACACCGGAATTCTCTTCAGCATGGATCAGCAACGCCCTGTACAAGCCGGCGTGCTCGGAACATTCACGCCCTCCTCATTCGTTATCGGCCTGGCGCGAGGGGGCTTGAGACGCCGCCCGCGTCACGCGGCATTCAACGTAGCATCGATTGAGGAGCCGTGCGCAGATCACCGGGCAGCCCGGCCAGGAAGGCCGCCACCTCCTGGGCCTGGGCATCGCTGAGCGTGGCCGCCATGCCCACCATGATGGGGTTGCCGCGCCCGACCACCGCATGGCCCTGGGTCTGGTAGGCCTTGAGGGCCTGGTAGAGGTAGTCCCGGTGCTGACCGGCCAGCCGCGGATAGCTCGCGTCCAGCGGGTTGTTGAAGTTGGCGCCGTGGCAGGCGGTGCAGGCCGCCAGCTTGTCCTTCAGATCAGACGGCAGCGTCACCGGGGCCGGCGGCGGACTGGCGGGCGGTTTGCCCAGCGTGGCGTAATAGGCGGCCAGGTCGGCGATGTCCTGGTCCGACAGCGAGCCGGCCACCCCGCGCATGGTCGGGTGCTTGCGCTCGCCCCGACGGTAGGCCGCCAGCGCGGCCGCCAGGTATTTGTCGTTCTGGCCGGCAATCATTGGCACCTGGTAGACCTGCGGGAAGCTGGCCCGGTAGCCTTCGATGCCGTGACAACCGATGCACATCGCATTGATGCGCGCACCGTTGTCTGCCCGGCCGAAGGCCGGCTGCGCC
>JAYSCA010000397.1:0-3266 GCA_041915165.1 Ideonella sp. | reverse complement strand
GCACGTCGCGCCCGGCCTGCAGCCAGGGCAGCACCGTCTCGGCCGCGCGCTGCCAGTGGCGCAGCAGCTTCTCGGCGTCGTGCGTCATGGGGAACAGCAGGGCCTGGTGCTCGGCCGGCGGTGTCAGGCCGGCACGCTGGGCGATGTCAAAGGCGTAGCTGGGCGTCTTGGTGCTGCGGGCCGGGTAGACCCAGACTGCATCGCGACGCTGCAATTGCGCCCAGGCCGCGCGGGTGATCAGCTCCGGATCGCCCGGGCCCAGGCTGACACCGATCAGGGTGCCGGGGGTCACGGAGACCGTCATGCGCTCGCCTCCTCAGGCGCTGTGCCACGCTGGGCGCAGACGATCCACACCGGGTTCTCGGCCACCATGCGGTGCATCTGCAGGATGGGCTTGCTGCGGGCGGCCTGCAGCTGCAACACATCCCAGCTCGCCCCGGCGTCGGCCAAGGCCTGCGTCGCGGTGGCCAGGTTCTCCAAGGTCACGAAGTTCATCACCAACCAGCCCCCCGGGCGCAGCCGCGCCAGGCACAGCGTGATCAGTCCGGCCAACTCGCCGCCGGAGCCGCCGATGAAGACGGCGTCCGGGTCGGGCCAGCGGTCCAGGTGCTCGGGTGCCTTGCCGTGCACCAGGGTGTGGTTGCTGACGCCGAAGGCCGCGCGGTTGTGGTCGGCGATGGCCACGTCGTCGGCGTTCTTCTCGATGGCCCAGACATGACCTTGTGGGCACAGGCGCGCGGCCTCCAGGCCCACCGAACCGCTGCCCGCGCCAATGTCCCAGACCCGGCTGTCGGCCCGCAGTTGCAGGCGCGCCAGGCTGACGGCGCGCACCTCTTGCTTGGTGATCAGGCCCTTGTCGGGCTGGCGCTGGGCATAGGCCGCATCGGCCAGGCCGAAGCGCACGGCGGGCTGGCGCGGCTGCACCCGCCACAGCAGCAGCACATTGGGATCGGCGAAGTGCAGCGTGGCGGCCTCGACCGCGCTCAGGCCGCTGCGCACCCGCTCACCCGGTTGCAGCAGGCATTCGGCCACCGCCAGCTGGAAGTCCTGGCCCAGGCCTTCGGCCAGCAGCAGGCGGGCCACCCGGTCGGGGCTGTTGTCGGGGCTGGTCAGCACCAGCAGGCGGTCGTGCTGGCGCAGGGCCTGGGCCAGCGGATACAGACCATGGCCGGGTTCGGCGCCCACCGCCCATTCGCCAGCATCGCGGGCATGGATGGAGACGATGGTGGCGTCCTGCCAGGCCAGGCCGATGCGGGCGCAGGCCAGCTGCAGCGTGGAGCGGTTGGGCAGCACCTCCAGCGCGTCCAGGCACAGGCGCGCGCCCAGGTAGGCGGCGATGCCGTGGCACAGTGGGTCGCCACTGGCCAGCACCACCACCCGCAGCCCATCGGCCCGGGCGGCGCGCACCCAGTCGGGCACCCGGGCCAGCTCGCCGCCCAGGTCGAGCCGACGTGCCTCGGGGCGGATCTCCCCGGCCAGCGTCTGCAGTTGCCGGCTGGCGCCGATCACGACCTCGGCCGTGCGCAGATGGGCCAGGGCCGTGGCGTCCAGGCTGGCAGCGCCGTCGTCCAGCACGCCGATCACGCGGCAGGGGTTGGGGTCGCGGAACCCCGGTTCCAGGGAGTCTTTCATGGGCATCTCAACAACAGGGGGCAGAGGCGGCCTCGGCCAGTTTCTGGCCGTCGAAATCACAGACCAGCACCTGCAGGCGGAAGCGCCCGCCGTAGCGGGCCGCGTCGCTCAGGGTGGCCACCACAGCCTGGGCCAGGCGGGTGTGGAAGGCATCGATCAGGCCCAGTGCCGCCATGCGCTCGGCAGCGAAGCGGGCGGTCTCGGCGGCGGCGATGGCCGCGCATTCGTCGGGCGGCGCGCCCACCTCGGCCGCCAGCCGGGCCAGCAGCGCGGTGTCCACCTCGGCCCGGTTGGCATGGGTGATGGTCTCGCCCTGGGCGATCTTGGTGAGCTTGCCCACCATGCCGGCGATGACCACCTCGCGCAGGCCGCGGGCCACCGCCTCGTCCAGCGCGTAGCGCAGGAAGTCGCCCATCTGCACGAAGCAGGTGGCGGGCAGCTGCGGCCGCTCGGCCATCGCGAACTTCTCGGTGCGCCCGCCGGTGGTGAGCACCACCACGCTGTGCGACAGCGTGGCCGCCAGCTGCACGCCCTGCACCACGCTGGCCCGCCAGGCCGAGGTGCTGTAGGGCTTGACGATGCCGGTGGTGCCCAGGATGGAGATGCCGCCCAGGATGCCCAGCCGGGCGTTGTGGGTCTTCTTCGCCATCTCTTCGCCCTGCGGCACGGAGACGGTGACCTCCAGCCCGTCGCGCGCCAACAGCTCGGCAGCGACTTCGCGCAGGTTGTCCTCGATGTTGCGGCGGGGCACCGGGTTGATGGCGGGACCGCCCACCTCGAGGCCCAGGCCCGCCATGGTCACCGTGCCCACGCCCACCCCGCCGCGCAGCATCACCACGCCGGCCTGACCCGGCAGGCGGCGCAGGTCCACAGTGAGGTGGGCGCCGTCGGTGCAGTCGGGGTCGTCGCCCGCGAACTTGACCACCATGGCGTGGGCGCCCTGCCCCTCCACCCGTCCGTCCTGCACGGCAAAGACCACCCGCTGGCCGTTGGGCAGCAGGCTCTCCACCGTGGCCGGCACCGCGCCCGTCACCAGGCCCAGCGCCGCCGCCCGCGCGGCCGCGGCCGCGCAGGCGCCGGTGGTGAAGCCGGTGCGCTCGCCGCGCCGGACGGTCTTCTCCATCATGCCGGGGTGCGCTCCGCGGCCTCGGCCAGAGCCAGCAGCGCGTGCAGGGCCGCCACCACCAAGGTGGAGCCGCCCTTGCGGCCGCGGATGACGATCCAGGGCACCTCGGCCTGCGCGGCCATCAGGTCCTTGGACTCGGCCGCCGAGACGAAGCCCACCGGCATGCCGATGACCAGGGCCGGTCGCACCCCCTCTTCGCGGATCAGGCGCACCAGCTCGATCAGCGCGGTGGGCGCGTTGCCGATGCCGACGATGGCGCCCTGCAGCAGGCCCAGGCGATGGGCCTTGCGCATGGCCTGCACGGCGCGGGTGCTGTCCTCGGCCTGGGCCGCGGCGATCACGTCGGCGTCGCTGATGAACTGGTGCGTGGCCATGCCGAAGTGCGCCAGGCGCGGCGCCGACAGGCCCGAGCAGATCATCTCCACATCGGCCACCACCGGCGTGCCGCCGCGCCGGATGGCGGCGATGCCGGCGGCCACCGCGTCGGGGTGGAAGTCGGTCAGGCCGT
>JAYSCA010000396.1:0-3281 GCA_041915165.1 Ideonella sp. | reverse complement strand
GGAGGGACCGGAAAAGCTGACCAGGTCCTTGTCCCGCTGGAAGTTGACGGCGGCCACGTCCCGTCCGCGGCGCTGCTCCACCATGCGCAGCGGCTCCACCCCGGTGCTGCCCAACCGGCCCTGGCTGCGCCAGGACTGGACCTCGCGGCCGTCCAGGACCAGGGACCAGTTCAGGCGGTAGCCCGCGCCCTCGGAGCGGGGTTGCCAGCCCAGGCGGGCCTGGCCCGTTGCGCCGCCCTTCTGCGCCGCGTAGACCAGTTGCAGCGGCGGCATGACCGGCAGCGGTTGCAGCACATGGGCGGCGTCGTCGGCGGTGGGGCCATCGGGGAAGGGCTGGGCCTCGCTCCCGCTGCGGTCGTCGCTGGCGCTGACCGTGGGCTCCCCGGTGGGCTCGGGGGAGGGCGCGGGGGGCGCCGGCGTGGCCGCCGCCTCGGCCTCGGCCGGGGGGGGCGGAGGCGATGCTGGCGCCGGTCGGGGGGCTGGCGCCTGCGCCTCGACGGGGGGCGGCACTGGCGTCGGTTCGGCGGGTTCGGGCTCGGGCGGGGCGGGGGGCGTCGGCGGGACCGGCGGGGCGGGCGGCCGCATCACCAACTGCACCGGCACGGGCCGGCCCGCGCTGGGCGGGGGCGCGCCGTCGGCCACGGACCAGGCGCGCCAGGCCGGTCCCAGCAGCAGCCTGTGCACGGCCAGCACCGCCAGGACGATGCCCACCAGGACCCAACGGTGGCGGGGCGGGACGGAAATGGGGCGGCGCATGGGGGCGGGGCGGGCGGCTTTGGACACAATAGCTGCTCGCATTGTCGCCACACCATGAAACTTGCCACCTATCAGGACGGTTCCCGCGACGGCCAGCTGGTCGTCGTCTCGCGGGACCTGCGCACGGCCCACTTCGCCAGCGGCATCGCCACCCGGCTGCAGCAGGTGCTCGATGACTGGGGCTTTCTGGCCCCGCAACTGGAAGACCTGTCGCGCCAGCTCAACCACGGCAAGGCCCGCCATGCCTTCGCCTTCGACCCGGCCCAGTGCCTGGCCCCGCTGCCGCGCAGCGGCCAGTGGGTGCGCAGCAGGGCCTACCGGGCCCAGCTGGCCCTGGGCTGGCCCGAGGGGGCGCTGCCGGAGGCCGCGCTGGCCCAGCCCTGGCTGGAGCCTGGCACCAGCGACGGCTTCACCGGGCCGACGGCGGAGTTCGCGGTGGACCGCCTGGAGGACGGGCCGGATTTCGGCGCCCAGTGGGCGGTGATCACCGGCGACCTGGCCCGCGGCGCGCCGCCGGCCCAGGCGCTGGAGGCGGTGCGCCTGCTGGCGCTGGCCAATGACTGGACCCTGCGCGGCCCCGAGGCCGAGGAGCGCCAGCGTGGCGCCGGCCGGGTGCTGTCCTGCCCGGCCACGGCGTTCGCTCCGGTGGCGGTCACGCCCGACGAGCTGGGCGAAGGCTGGCGGGCCGGCGTGCTGTGCGCCCGCCTGCAGGTGCAGTGGAACGGCCGCGCCCTGGGGCCGTGCGACACCGGGGCTGGCCTGGTCTGGCACATGGGCCAGCTGCTGGCCCAGCTGGCCCGCCACCGCCCGGTGCGGGCCGGCACCGTGGTGGGCAGCGGGCCGGTGGCCGATGGCAGCGGTCAAGGGGCGGCCTGTCTGGCGGCCTGGGCCGACGCGCCGGCCGGGCTGCAGTTCGGCGACACGGTGCGCCTTGAGCTCACCGGCCCGGACGGCCAATCGGTGTTCGGCGCCATCACCCAGACCGTGGTGGAGGTCGCATGACGCCGTGGCACGGGTGGAAAAAGCGGGCCGGCGCCCTGCTGGTCGGGGTGCTGGCGGGATGGTGCGGACCGGTGCAGGCGGCCTGCCCGCCGCCGGCCGTGCCACCCACGGCCGACGCGGTGCGCCAGGGCCTGGCCCAGGCTCGCAACCGCGGCTTTCTGTGGCAGATCGAGCGCGACGGGCGCCGCTCCTGGCTGTACGGCACGGTGCACGTGGCGCAGCAGGCCTGGATGTACCCCGGGCCGGCGGTGCTGTCGGCGCTGAGCCAGGCGCAGCGGCTGGTGGTCGAGGTCGACATGTCCGACCCCGCCACGATGGCGGCCTTGCCCCGGCTGGCCCGGCTGAACGGCCCCAACCCGCTGCCGGCGGCGCTGGAAACCCGGCTGCAGCGCCAGGAGGACGCGGCCTGCGTCGGCGGCGCCCTGCGCGGCTGGCGGCCGGAGATGCGGGTCACCACCCTCAGCGTGATGGCCTTGCGCGACGAGGGCCTGGACCCCGCCTGGGGCGTGGACGGCTTTCTGACCGGCCTGGCCCATGGCCTGAACCTGCCGGTGCAGGCGCTGGAGACGCCCGAGCAGCAGATGGACATCATCCTGCAGCCCGACGCGGCCCAGGCCGCCGAGATGGTGGACACCACGTTGGACGAGCTGGAGAACGGCCAGGCCCGCGCCACCTTGCGCCGGCTGGCCCAGGCCTGGGCCGATGGCCGGCTCGACGAGCTGGAAACCTACCCGCAGTGGTGCCAGTGCCTGAACACCGCCTTCGACCGCACGCTGATGCACCGCCTGCTGGACAAGCGCAACGGCCCGATGGCCGACCGCATCGCCGAGTTGCACCGCACGGCCGGCCCGGTGTTCGTCGCCGTGGGCAGCCTGCACATGGTCGGCAGCCAGGGCCTGCCGGCCCTGCTGGCCGCGCGCGGCTTCACCGTTGAGCGCGTCCGTTGGCCGGCGTCGCCGGCCGCACCTGAGGCGGCTTCAGGCGCAGAATCGGCGCCTCAAGCCGCTGCCCGTGGCCCGCAGGAGACAACCCGATGAGCGAGCGTTCCCCTTTCCCTGGCCTGATGCCGGGCTTCGACTTTCTGCAGGGGCTGGTGCGCCAGGCCGGCGCGGCCCTGCCGGGCATGAACCAGTGGATCGCCCCGACGCTGGACCCTGAGGAGCTGGACAAGCGCATCAGCGAGTTGCGCACCGTGCAGTTCTGGCTGGAGCAGAACGCCCGCCTGCTGGCGACCACGATCCAGGCGCTGGAGGTGCAGCGCATGACGCTGGCCACCCTGAAGACGATGAACGTCTCGATGGGCGACCTGCGCGACGCGATGTCGATCCCGCCCGCCCCGGCGGCTGACGAACCGGCGCCCCCGCCGCCCGCGGCGGCGCCCGAGACCGAGGCCTCGGCGGCCAAGCCGGCCGGCATGGTGGACCCGATGCAGTGGTGGGGCGCGCTGACGCAGCAGTTCGGCCAGATCGCCGCGCAGGCCATGCAGGAGGCGCCGTCCGCCGCCCCGGCGGCGGCCCCGGCCC
>JAYSCA010000395.1:0-3290 GCA_041915165.1 Ideonella sp. | reverse complement strand
TCACTTCAACAGGTATTCGAGCAGCGGGTTGCGGAACAGGATGATCAGCGCCACCACCAGGCAGTAGATGGCCAGCGACTCGATCATCGCCAGGCCGATGAACAGGGTGCGGCTGATCTCCTTCTCGGCCTCGGGCTGGCGGGCCAGCGCATCCAGCGCGGCCGAGATGGCCTTGCCCATGGCGAGGGCGGGGAAGAACACCCCCAGGGCGATGGCCAGCGCGGCCACCACGGTCGAGACGATGGCGAACAGGTGCAGATCGGTCATGGCGACTCCGAAGCAGAAGAGGAAGACGAGGAAGCGGCGGGCGACGGCGCGCCCCCGGGCGGTTGCCCCTCCGGCAGGCTGACCTCCAGCGCGGAGCCGACGTAGATCAGCGCCAGCATGCCGAAGATGTAGGCCTGCACCAGGGCTTCGATGACGTGCAGCACCAGCAGCGGCACCGGCACCAGGAGACCGGCCACCAGCAGCACCAGCAGCGCGGCCATCTCCAGGCTCATCATGTTGCCGAACAGGCGGATGGCCAGGGCCAGCGTGCGGGTGATCTCGCTGATCACGGTGAAGGGCAGCAGGATGGGGCTGGGCTGCACATAGTGGCGCAGGTAGGCCCGCCAGCCGGCGGCGCGCAGGCCGTAGAGATGGACGGCAAAAAAGACGATCACCGCCAGCGCCGCGGTGACCGACAGGTCGCGCGTGGGCGAGGTGAGCCCGGGCACCAGGCCCAGCAGGTTGGACACGCCGATGAACAGCCAGAGGCTGCCGATGAAGGGCAGCACCCGGTCCACATGCACCGGGGCCACCACCTCGGCCACCGCGTCGTGCATCAGCTGCCAGGCCACCTCCAGCCCGACGGCCGGCGCCCGGCCCTGGCGCGGGCCCCAGAACCAGGCCATCCCGGTCAGGCCGAGCGTGACCACGAACGACAGGCACAGGGTCTCGCTCAGCGTGAGCCCGGCCAGGTGCAGCGAAAAACCTTCATCCATGCTCAGCGCCCATGTGTGCGGAAGAACCAGATCACGTTGCCAATGCCCACCGCCAGGCCCAGCAGGATCATGTTGACCGTCCAGCGCACGGTGTAGCCGGCGGACAGGCTGTCCAGCCAGCGGCCCAGGTAGGCACCGCCCACCAGCGGCACGCACAGCAGCAGCCCGGCGGTGCCGCCGGTCACCAGCAGGCCCAGAAAACCCGCCTTGCGGGCCCGGGCCAGCCGGCCGAGCTGACGCTCGGCGTGCTGGCGCATCGGCGCGTCAGCCGCCTCGGGGGGGATTGGCGGCCGGTCCGAAGGGGTGCTCATGCCGTGCCTCCCGGGGCCGTCTGGGCCAGTTGCTGCAGGCGGCGCATCAAGGCCATGTCCAGCTGCAGGTGTTCGTCGCGGGTGCTCAGGCGCAGGCGCTGATCGCCCGCCAGCAGGGCATCCAGCCGGGCCAGCAAGGTGTCGGGCGCGGCGTCGACCAGGAAGCGGCTGCTGACGATGCGCACCGTCTGCGCCCCGCCCTCGCGCTCGCTGGCCAGCAGACCGCCCGCACAGGCCCCGAAACGCCAGTCGGCGTCGGCCGCCCGCCGGTAGCGGAACAAACCGGGCTCCAGCACGGTCATCAGCGGCTCATGGCGCGGCCAGAGCGCGAACGCGCCACGCGCGTCCTCGGCCACCAGCCGGGTCACGCCGTCCAGGCGGGTGACCTGTTGGGCGTCGAGCAGACAGACAGTGAAGCCGGTGTTGTCCATGGGTCCACGCCCCCGTTGTCGCTCAGGCCGCCGGGGCCGGCATGGCCCCCTGCATGTAACAGGCGTCTTCGGTCAGGCTGTCGTAGGCGCCGTCCAGAAAGCGCTCGCAATCGGCCAGCGTGGTGTCCAGCAGCACCGTGACGCCGGGCATGCCGGTGTGGTCGGCCACCACCTGGAAGGGCTGGGTCAGGTAGCGCTGCAGGCGCCGGGCCCGGCGCACGATGCGCTGGTCCTCGGGGGAGAGTTCCTCCAGACCCAGCATCGCGATGATGTCTTCCAGCGCCTTGTAGCGGGCCAGGTGCTCGCGCACCGCGCCGGCCACCCGGTGGTGCCGCTCGCCGACGATGTGCACGTCCAGCATGCGGCTGTTGGAGGCCAGCGGGTCCACCGCCGGGTAGATGCCGCGGGCAGCCTGCTCGCGCGACAGCACGACGATGGAATCCAGGTGGGCCTGGATCGCGGCCATCGAGGGATCACTCATATCGTCGGCCGGCACATAGACGGCCTGCACCGAGGTGATGGCCCCTTGCCGGGTGGAGAGGATGCGCTCCTCCAGCGTGGCGACCTCGGTCAGCAGCGTGGGCTGGTAGCCGACGCTGGACGGCATGCGGCCCAGCAGGCCGGAGATCTCGGAGCCCGCCTGGACGAAGCGGAACAGGTTGTCCATCAGGAACAGCACCTCGCCGTGGCCGGCGTCGCGCAGCGCCTCGGCACAGGCCAGCGCGGTGAAGCCGGTGTGGTAGCGCACGCCCGGGGTCTCGTCCATCTGGCCGAAGACCATCACGGTGCGTTGCATCACGCCGGCATCGCTCATCTCATGCCACATCTCGTGGCCTTCGCGGATGCGCTCGCCCACGCCGGCAAACACCGAAGCCCCCTGGTAGAGCGTGCTGACCGCGTGCATGAACTCCATCATCAGCACCGTCTTGCCCACGCCGGCGCCGCCGAACAGCCCGGTCTTGCCGCCGCGCACGAAGGGGCACAGCAGGTCGATCACCTTGATGCCGGTGGGCAGGATCTGCTGGCCGGGCAAGGTGTCGGACAAGAGGGGCGGCGGGGTCATCACCGGGCGGTTGAGGGCCGCGTCCAGCGGTGGCCCACCGTCGAGCGGGCGGCCCTGCACGTCCAGCAGACGGCCCAGGCAGGCCTCGCCGGCCGGCACGGTCAGCGGGGCGCCGGTGTCATGGGCCGGCAGGCCGCGGGCCAGGCCCTCGGTACTTTCCAGCGCGATGGTGCGCACCACGCACTCGGAGACATGCTGCTCCACCACCAAGGTGACCTGGCGCCCGTCCAGGGGCACCTTCAGCACATGGCCCAGCTGGGGCAGCGGACGCCCCCGCACGGCCACCACCGGCCCATGCACGGCCACGACCTGGTGCGCCGCCCCGGGCCCCGGGGAAGAGGGAAAGCCTTCAGTCATCCGCATCCATGGAGTGAGGTGTCTGATGCACCGCAGCATACCCCGATTTCATTTGCATCAAGACAATTCCGATCCGCCCTCGCCAAATGGCGCCGGAAGTCGGATCATGCCGAAATCCCCAACTTGATACAGATTCCCCGCCTCT
>JAYSCA010000394.1:0-3299 GCA_041915165.1 Ideonella sp. | reverse complement strand
CTGAGCACCCTGCCCCCGGTCTGGGGTGGCGTGACCGCCGGCGGCATCACCCCGGCCGTGACCCAGGCCCAGAGCACGGGCCTGGCCAACCAGCCCTTCAGCATCGAGACCGCCTTCCAGACCTCGGCCAACGCCACGCTGGACCTGACGACCGTCACCCGCGACATGTACCACCGGTTCTTCGAGAACCAGATGCAGATCAACGGCGGCAAGAACGACAAGTTCGTCGCCTGGGCCGACTCCGGCGCCATGGTGATGGGCAAGTTCGACAGCAGCAGCTCGGCCCTCTACAAGCTGGCCCAGCAGTACACGCTGGCGGACAACTTCTTCCAGGGTGCCTTCGGCGGTTCCTTCCTGAACCACCAGTACCTGATCTGCGCCTGCGCGCCGGAATACCCGAACGCTGACACGGCCACAGCCGCGCCCAGCATCGCCGTGCTGGACAAGGACAGCAGCGGCAACTACACGCACAACCTGACCGTGGCGGCCTCCAGCGCCTCCTCGGCCATGGACGGCAAGCCCAGCTTCGTGCTGAGCGGCAACATCACGCCGGCCAACTACTTCGGCGATGGCAAGTTCTACGCCATCAACACCATGCAGCCGCCCTACCAGCCCAGCGGCAACGCGCCGGCGGATGTGAGCGGCAACAACGCGCTGTACGCCAACACCGCCAAGAGCACCACGATGCCGGCGCAGACCGCCACCAACATCGGCGACCTGCTGACGGCCAAGGGCGTGAGCTGGAAGTGGTACGCCGGCGCCTGGACCTCGGCCACCGCCGACGGCACCCAGGCCGCCAGCGCCACCCGCTCGGTCATCTACGCCGGCAACAGCTATGGCGTGGCCACCACCGCCAACGTGGACTTCCAGCCGCACCACCAGCCGTTCAACTACTACGCCGAGTTCGACCCGGTGACCCACGCCACCGAGCGTGCCAACCACCTGCAGGACTACACCAACCTGGTGGCCGATGCCGCCGCCGGCACGCTGCCGGCCGTCGCGTTCTACAAGCCGGAGGGTCTCTACAACCAGCACCCGGGCTATGCCAACGTGAAGGATGCGGACCAGAAGATCGCCGACCTGGTGGCCAAGCTGCAGGCCAGCCCGCAGTGGAAGCACATGATGATCGTCATCACCTACGACGAGAACGGCGGCCAGTGGGACCACGTGGCGCCCCCGACCGGCGACAAGATGGGCCCGGGCACCCGCATCCCGGCGATCATCGTCTCGCCCTACGCCAAGAAGGGCGCGGTGGACCACACCCAGTACGACACCGCGTCGGTCCTGCGCCTGATCACCCGCCGCTTCGGCCTGACCACGCTGCCGGGCCTGACCACGCGTGACAGCGCCCTGAAGGCCGCCGGCGGCAAGGCCATGGGTGACCTGACCAACGCGCTGAACCTGTGAGGCCCCGGGGCTGAGCCCTCACCGGCCCCGCGGGGTTGGTGTCAAATCCGCGGCGCGGGTCCTTCGGGGCCCGCGCCGTTGCCGTTTCTGGAGCCCCGCCGATGAAGACGCCCGCCCTGCCCCGTCGCCCCCACTGGATGCCCCTGGCCCTGGCCGCCGCCCTGAGCCCGCTGGCCCCCAGCCAGGCCGCCCCGCTGGACGCCGCGCTGCGGGAGAAGGTGCAGAACATCGTCGTCATCTACGCCGAGAACCGCTCCTTCGACAACCTGTTCGGCCGCTTCCCCGGCGCCGAAGGGCTGGACACGGTGCTGGACGCGCAAGGCCGGCCCACGCCCGCCTACGCCCCGCAGCGCGACCGCGACGGCCGCGTGCTGCCGGTGCTGCCGCAGAGCTGGGGCGGCGTGACCGCGCCAGGGGTGAGCCCGGCCGTGACCCAGGCCCAGAGCGCGAACCTGCCCAACCGCCCGTTCGACCTGGCCACGGCCTTCCAGGCCTCGGCCGGCGCCACGCTGAGCACCGCCACCGTCACGCACGACCTGGTGCACCGCTTCTTCGAGAACCAGATGCAGATCGACGGCGGCAAGAACGACCAGTTCGCCGCCTGGAGCAATGTGGGCGGCCTGGTGATGGGCCACTTCGACACCCATGACGCGGCCCTGACCCGGCTGGCCCGCGAGTACGTGCTGGCCGACCACTTCTTCCAGGGCGCGTTTGGCGGCTCCTTCCTGAACCACCAGTACCTGATCTGCGCCTGCGCGCCCGAGTACCCGAACGCCGACACCGCGCCCGCCCACCCCAGCCTGACCGAGCTGGAGGTCGACGCCCAGGGCCGCCCCCTGCCGCGCCTGAAGCTGGCGGCGCGCAGCCCGGCCTCGGCGCTGGACGGCCGGCCGGTGTTCGCGCTGGCCGGCAACCTGGCGCCGAAGAACTACTTTGGCGATGGCACCTTCCGCGCCGTCAACACCATGCAGCCGGCCTACCAACCCAGCGGCAACCTGCCAACCGACCCGCAGCACCCGATGCGGGCCGACCCGGCCAAGGGCACCACGCTGCCGCCGCAGACCAGCGCCACGATCGGCGACCTGCTGACGCAGAAGAAGATTGGCTGGGCCTGGTACGCCGGCGCCTGGGCCGAGGCCCTGGCCGATGGCCAGCAGGCGGCCAGCGCGAAGCGCCGGGTGATCTACGCCAGCGAATCGAACGGCGTCACCTCGCCCGCGGCGCCGGGCTTCCAGCCGCACCACCAGCCCTTCAACTACTACGCCGCCTTCGACCCCGAACAGCACGCCACCGCGCGCGCCGAACACCTGCGCGACGGCCGCGCGCTGCGCAAGGACGCCGCCGCCGGCACGCTGCCGCCGGTCGCGTTCTACAAGCCCGAGGGGCTCTACAACCAGCACCCGGGCTATGCCAGCGTGGCCGAGGGCGACCGGCAGATCGCCGAGTTGGTGGCCGCACTGCAGGCCAGCCCGCAGTGGCCGCACATGGTCATCGTGATCACCTACGACGAGAACGGCGGCGCCTGGGACCACGTGGCCCCGCCGCATGGCGACCTGCTGGGCCCGGGCACCCGCATCCCGGCCATCGTCGTCTCGCCGCTGGCCCGCAAGGGCACGGTGGACAAGACGCCCTACGACACCGGCTCGGTGCTGCGGCTGATCAGCCGCCGCTTCGAGCTGCCGCTGCTGCCCGGCCTGCGCCAGCGCGACGAAGCGGCGAGCCGGCCATGGGCGACCTGACCGCGGCGCTGCGGCTGGACTGAGCCTCAATGCGCCGGGGCGTCGCCGACGGGCGTGCGCACCGGGGCCTCGGGCACGAAGACCCACAGCAGCACGTAGAGCAGCAGGCCGGTACCGCCGAACAGCACCAGCAGCACCGCGATCAGGCGCCAG
>JAYSCA010000393.1:0-3301 GCA_041915165.1 Ideonella sp. | reverse complement strand
CGGGTGTCCGGGTTCAACGTGGTGTCCCACAGCTGCTCGGCGCTCATTTCCCCCAGGCCCTTGAAGCGGCTGATGCTCCAGGCGGACTCCTTCACGCCTTCCTTGCGCAGCTTCTCCAACACCACGTCCATCTCGCCCTGGTCCAGGGCATAGACCTTGGCGGCCGGCTTCTTGCCACGGGCCGGCACGTCGATGCGGAACAGCGGCGGCTTGGCCACGTAGACATGGCCGGTCTCGATCAGCTTTGGGAAGTGACGGAAGAACAGCGTCAGCAGCAGCACCTGGATGTGCGAGCCGTCCACGTCCGCGTCGGAGAGGATGCAGATCTTGCCGTAGCGCAGGCCGGACAGGTCCGGGCTGTCGTCGGGCCCGTGCGGGTCCACGCCGATGGCGACCGAGATGTCGTGGATCTCGGTGTTCTTGAACAGCAGATCGCGCTCCACCTCCCAGGCGTTGAGCACCTTGCCGCGCAGCGGCAGGATGGCCTGGGTTTCCTTGTTGCGGCCCATCTTGGCCGAACCGCCGGCGGAGTCGCCCTCGACCAGGAACAGCTCGTTGAGCGCCAGGTCGCGGCTCTCGCAGTCGGTCAGCTTGCCGGGCAGCACGGCCACGCCCGAGCCCTTGCGCTTCTCCACCTTCTGGCCGGCACGCTGGCGGGTCTGGGCGGCCTTGATCGCCAGCTCGGCCAGCTTCTTGCCGTAGTCAACATGCTGGGACAGCCACAGCTCCAGCGCCGGCTTGACGAAGGCCGACACCAGGCGCAGCGCGTCGCGGCTGTTCAGGCGCTCCTTGGTCTGGCCCTGGAACTGCGGGTCCAGCACCTTGGCCGACAGCACGAAGCTGGCCCGGCTGAACACGTCCTCGGGCATCAGCTTGACGCCCTTGGGCAGCAGCGAGTGCAGCTCGATGAAGCCCTTGACGGCGCCGAACAGACCGTCCTTCAGGCCGGCCTCGTGGGTGCCGCCGGCCACCGTCGGGATCAGGTTGACATAGCTCTCGCGCAGCAGCGAGCCTTCCTCGGTGAAGGCCACGGCCCAGGCCGCGCCTTCGCCGGCGGCGAAGTTGTCATGTTCGCCCTCGGCGGCGTAATGCTCGCCCTCGAACAACGGAATGACCGGGTCGGCCGAGAGCGACTGCTGCAGATAGTCCAGCAGGCCGCCCTTGAACTGCCAGGTCAGGGTCTCGGCGTCCTTGCCGCCGGGCTTTTCGGTGGTCAGCGTCACGGTGACGCCGGGCATCAGCACCGCCTTGCTGCGCAGCAGGTGGATCAATTCCTGGCGCGGCAGGTCGGCACTCTCGAAATACTGGGCATCGGGCCAGACGCGCACCGAGGTGCCCTGCTTGCGGTCGCCGCTGCCGGCCTTGCGCACCACCAGCGGCTCGATCACATCGCCGCCCGAGAAGGCCAGCGTGGCCACCTGGGCCTCGCGCCACACCGTCACCTGCAGCCGGGTGGCCAGCGCATTGGTGACGCTGACGCCCACCCCGTGCAGCCCGCCGGAGAAGCTGTAGGCGCCGCCCGAGCCCTTGTCGAACTTGCCGCCCGCGTGCAGCCGGGTGTAGACGATCTCCAGCACCGGCACCTGCTCTTCAGGGTGCAGGCCGAAGGGGATGCCGCGCCCGTCATCCTCCACCGTGACCGAGTTGTCGGCGTGCAAGATGACGGCAATGCGCTTGCCGAAACCGGCCAGCGCCTCGTCGGCGGCGTTGTCGATCACCTCCTGCACGATGTGCAGGGGGTTGTCGGTGCGCGTGTACATGCCCGGTCGTTGCTTGACCGGCTCCAGGCCCTTGAGCACCCGGATGGAAGCCTCGCCGTAGACCGGCGTGACGGAAGAGGAACGTGTCGCCATGGCGCGCGATTGTAGGGAGCCAGGGTGAAGCCCTGATGGCCCTGCCTGGCACAGGCCCGCCGGGCATCCGCTACAGTGCCCGGATGCCCTCCCCGTCCCACCGCCCCCTGTCGTTGACCCAGGTCCTGGCCTGCGGCGCCGCCATCGTGACCCTGTCGATGGGCATCCGCCACGGCTTCGGCCTGTGGCTGGCCCCGATCACCATGGACCGCGGCTGGACCCGCGAGACCTTCGCTTTCGCGATGGCGATCCAGAACATCGCCTGGGGCTTGGCCGGCCCGTTCGCCGGCATGCTGGCCGACCGCTTCGGCGCCTTCCGGGTGCTGGTGGCCGGTGCGCTGCTCTACGCCGGCGGCCTGGTGCTGATGGCCCTGGCCACCTCGGGCCTGGCCTTCACCGGCAGCGCCGGCCTGCTGCTGGGGATGGCGCAATCGGGCACCACCTATGCGGTGGTCTATGGCGTGATCGGACGCAACGTGGCCCCCGAGCGACGCTCCTGGGCCATGGGCGTGGCCGCCGCCGCTGGTTCCTTCGGCCAGTTCCTGATGGTGCCGGTGGAGAGTTGGCTGATCGGCCACTGGGGCTGGCAGAGCGCGCTGTTCGTGCTGGGCTGCGCCGCGCTGGCCATCGCACCGCTGGCCTGGGGCCTGAAGGAACCCGCTCTGGCCCACCCCCAAGCAGGCGATGCCCCCCAGCAGAGCGTGGGTGCCGCCCTGCGCGAGGCCTTCGGCTCCAGCAGCTTCCGCTGGCTGACGGCCGGCTATTTCGTCTGTGGCTTCCAGGTGGTGTTCATCGGCGTGCACATGCCCAGCTACCTGAAGGACCATGGCCTGGACCCGCAGGTGGCCACCACCGCCCTGGCGCTGATCGGCCTGTTCAATGTCTTTGGCACCTACACCGCCGGCCTGCTGGGCCAGCGCATGGCCAAGCGCCACATCCTGTCGGGCATCTACCTGCTGCGCTCGCTGGTCATCGTGCTGTTCCTGTGGGCGCCACTGACGCCGCTGAGCGTCTACCTGTTCGCCGCCGTGATGGGCTTTCTGTGGCTGTCCACCGTGCCGCCCACCAACGCCATCGTGGCCCAGGTCTTCGGCGTGCGCTACATGTCCATGCTGGGCGGCATCGTCTTCCTCAGCCACCAGGTCGGCTCCTTCCTGGGGGTCTGGCTGGGCGGCAAGCTCTATGACCTGACCGGCAGCTATGACCTGGTCTGGTGGATCGCCGTCGCGCTGGGTGTGTTCGCCGGTCTGGCCAACCAGCCGGTGCGCGAAACCCCGATCGCCCGCCCGGTGCCGGCGGCGGCCTGACCTCTGCCCCACGCCATGGCCAACCCCCTGCCGCCCGTGAACAAGGCCCCGCCCCGGCGCTGGCGCCTGCTGGGTTGGACGCTGGTGCTGGCCGTGCTGGGTCTGGTCTTCGCGACCTATCTGCGGCCCGAACTGGCGCTG
>JAYSCA010000392.1:0-3337 GCA_041915165.1 Ideonella sp. | reverse complement strand
CGCTGCCCACACCGTCCTGCCACAGGGTTTGAAAGGCCTGCAGCCCTTCGCTGGGCCAGGCCAGCACTGTCTCCGGCCGCTCGGCCAGCGCGTGCAGGTCCAGCCCGGTGTGGCCGTGGCCTTCCAGCTGGGCCAGCACGGCGCTCAGCAGCAGCACCGCCGGCTCGGCCGCGGGGTCCAGCTCGGCCACCAAGGTGGCCAGGGCCCAGTCCAGCCGGCGCAGCCAGCCGGTGTCCATCCAGACCTGCAGGGTCGCCAGCAAGGCCGCGCGGTCGGGCGCCGGCGTGGCCGGCGGCGGGTCGTCGCCGAACAGCGGCAGGGTCAATGCATCACTCAGCATGAAGTCTCCTCGCCCTGCCCCAACCAGCGGTCCAGGGCGTCCAGCAAGGCCATTGGCGGCGGCAGGTGCAGGGCACCGCGGGTGGGGCCGTCGATGCCACGCAGGAACAGGTAGAGCGCACCGCCCAGCTGGGTCTCGGGCTGGTAGGCGTCGCCCAGCCGGGCCCGCAGCAGCCGGTGCAGGGCCAGCAGGTAGAGCGCTGCCTGCACGTCGTAGCGGTGCTGCAGCATCGCGTCCTCCAGCGCCCGGCCGCTGTAGGCCGCACCATCCGGGCCCAGCTGGTTGCTCTTGTAGTCCAGCACCCAGTAGCGGCCGTCGTGGGCGAACACCAGATCGGCAAAGCCCATCAGCATGCCGTGCAGCTCGCGCGCGGTCAGGGCCGGACGATCGCGCCCGGGCAGCAGGTGGGCACGGCACAGGGCGTCCAGTTCGGCTACCGGCAGGCGTTCGGCCGGCAGCCAGAACTCCATCTCGGGGAGCAACTCGGTGAGCGCTGCCAGCGGTGCCTCCAGCCCCGGCAAGGGGGTGCGGCACAGGGTCTGCAGCCACTGCAGCACGTCGGGGGCGGCCTCGGCCCGGCCGCTGCGTTCAATGCGCCGGCGCAGCGCCTCGGCCACGCCCGGGGCCTCGGCCTGCGCAAAGCCTTCGCCCGCCAGCCATTCGAGCTGGTCGTGCAGGAAGTTACCGGCCAGCGCACCGCGCTCGAAACGGTGCCAGGGCGCCGCAGTGGCCGCCGGTGGCTGCGCCGCGCCCTCGGGCGTCGCGGTGACCTCGTCGTCCGCCGGCCGCCAGGCATGGGTGGCGGCCAGGCCGCCGGTGCCGTCCAACCCGCCCAGGTCGCGCACCAGGGCCGAGAAGCTGCCGATGCCCCAGCGGCGGTCGAACGGCGCGTCGTAGACCGGCGCCTCGACCAGGGCCGGCGGCGGCTCCCGCGGGGCTAGCGGGGTGAGCGGGATGTCCGGCGCCGCTGCCTGCAAGGCCATGGACGGGCAGCCTTCGGCCAGGGCCTGCAGCGCCGCGCCCAGGGCCTCGGGCGTGCGCGCTTCTGGCCCCGCAACCAGCCAGCCGGCCGCACTGCGGTGGGTCTTGCACTCCTTGCTGTTGCCGATCGTCAGGGCCGGCAGACCCAGCCACAGCGCGTGGCGGGCCCGGGTCAGGGCCACGTAGAACAGGCGCAGGTCCTCGCGCAGCCGCTCCCGCTCGGCCCAGAGCAGGTCCTCCTCATCGGGCGCCAGCTTGAGCTGCAGGCCGCCGCCCGGCGTGGCCTCGCGCAGCACGAAGGGCGTGCTCTTCTTGTCGGCCTGGCGCACGCTGGCGGCAAAGGGCAGGCAGACCACCGGGTACTCCAGCCCCTTGCTCTTGTGCACGGTGATGACCTGCACCAGGTCGGCATCGCTTTCCAGGCGGACGATCTGCTCGTCCCCGCCGCTGCCCCGGCCCTGCTGGGCATCGTCGATGGCCTCGGCGAGCCAGCGGATCAGCGCCTGCTCGCCCTCCAGCTGGGCGCTCTGGGTCTGCAACAGTTCAGCCAGGTGCAGCACATTGGTCAGACGGCGCTCGCCCTCGGGCTGCGACAGCCAGCGCGCGGCCAGCTGCAGCCGGTGCACGGTCTGGCGCAACAACGGCAACACGCCCTGCCCCTGCCAGATGGCCTGCAATGCCCGCATCTGCTCGGCATAGGCGTCGAAGGCCTCGTCATCGTCGGCCAGGCGCGCCAGCGTGTCGAGCGACAGGCCGACCGTGGCGGTGGCCAGCGCCGCCCGCACCAGCCGCGTGTCCTGCGGTTGGGCGACTGCGCGCAGCCAGCGCAACAGGTCGGCCGCTTCGTCGCTGGCCAGCACCGATTCCCGGTCCGACAGGTAGACCGAGGCCACCTGCCGCCGGCGCAGCGCCTGGCGCACCGCCCGCGCCTCCCGGCCGCTGCGCACCAGCACGGCGATGTCGGCCGGCCGCAGGCGCTGCAGCGGTTGGCCCGCGCGCTCGAAGCCGGTGGCCGGTTCGTTGAGCCACTGCACGATCTGCTCGGCGCAGCGCTCGGCAAAGGGCCGCAGGTGGCCGTCGGCCGAGGCCGGTTGCAGGTCGTGCACCCAGGTCAGCGCCGGCACCGCCTGCCCGGCATGCACGAAGCGCTCGGGCCGGCCCTGGGCAGCCACGGTCTCGAACGGCACTGGGTTGTGCCCGGTCTGCGGGTCGCGGTAGTCGAAGGCGCCCGCGCCGGGCCGGGCCTCGGCCTGAGCGAAGCAGTGGTTGACGGCCGCCACCAGCGCCTGGGTCGAGCGGTAGTTCGTGCCCAGCATGTGGTGGCGACCCTCGGTGGCCTCGCGGGCCTGCAGGTAGCTGCCGATGTCCGCGCCGCGGAATCGGTAGATCGACTGCTTGGGGTCGCCGATCAGCAGCAGCGCCGTGGCCGGGTCGTTGGCCGACACGCGGTAGAGGCCGTCGAACAGCGCGTACTGCAGCGCCGAGGTGTCCTGGAACTCGTCCACCAGGGCCACCGGGGTCTGGCCGATGATGCGCTGGCGCAGCGCCTCGCCACGCGGCCCCTGCAAGGCCTGCAGCAGGCGGCGCTGCAGGTCGGCAAAACCGAACTGGGCGGCCTGGCGCTTGAGCAGGGCCAGGCGGTCGGCGATACGGGCGGCCGCGTGCAGCCGCGGCGCCTCCGTCACCGAGGGCAAGCTGGCCAGCGCCGCTGCCAGGGTTTCCAGCGCTGCGAGCGCCGACGGCCAGGCCGGCTCCGGCGCGCCCGGCTTGCGCGCCTCACGCAGGCCAGCGTGGCTCAGGCGCTTCCAGCCGGCCTTGAGGTCGGGCACTTCACCCACCGCGGGGTCGCCTTGCGCCCAGGCCGCCAGCGTGTCCAGCCAGCCGGTGACGTTGGCCGCTTTCAGCTTGCGGCCGTCCCAGTCGGCCTTGTGGTCGGCCAGCTGGGTCAGCAACCAGTCGCGCAGGCCGGCGGCCTGCTCGGCCCAGCCGACGCGCAAGCGTGCCAGGGCGTCGGCG
>JAYSCA010000391.1:0-3351 GCA_041915165.1 Ideonella sp. | reverse complement strand
CAGCATCCACGCGGCCTGTCCGCAGGCCCGTTTCGTCTCGAAGGCGGATGTGCAGCGCTGGCCGCTGCTGGGCTGGCTGATCCGCCATGTGGGCACGCTGTTCATTGAGCGCGAGCGCAAGCGCGATGCGCTGCGGGTGGTGCACCAGATGGCCGAGGCGCTGCGGCAGGGGGATTCGGTGGCGGTGTTCCCGGAGGGCACGACCGGCGCCGGGCCGCAGCTGCTGCCCTTCCATGCCAACCTGTTGCAGGCGGCGATCGCGGTGGAGCGGCCGATCCAGCCCATCGTGCTGCGCTACAGCGAGCCGGGCCAGGCCTTTGGCGCCACCGCGCCCTACATCGGCGACACCACCTTGATCGGCAGCATCTGGCGCATCGTCAGCGCACGCGGGCTGACGGTGCATGTGACCTTCCTGCCAGCCATGGGCAGCACCCATGCGGACCGGCGGGCGCTGGGCGAGCATCTGCATGCGCAGATCCAGGCCCAGCTCGATCAGGCCGTCCCGGCCTGATCGGCGGGGGGGCGAGCGTCGGTCAGGCCTTGCCCTGGCTGGCCACCGCGGCGGCAGCCTTCGCGGCAGCTTCGGCATCGCCCAGGTAGTAGTGGCGGATCGGCTTCAGGTCCGCGTCCAGTTCATAGACCAGCGGAATGCCGTTGGGGATGTTCACGCCGACGATGTCCTGGTCGCTGATGCCGTCCAGGTACTTCACCAGGGCGCGGATGGAGTTGCCGTGCGCCGAGATGATCACGCGCTGGCCGCTCTGGATCGCCGGGGCCAGCACCTCGTTCCAGCAGGGCAGCACGCGGGCCACGGTGTCCTTCAGGCATTCGGTCAGGGGCACCTGGGCCGGCTGCAGCTTGGCGTAGCGCGGGTCCTGACGCTGGCCGCGCGGGTCGTTGGCTTCCAGGGCGGGAGGCGGCACGTCGTAGCTGCGGCGCCAGATCAGCACCTGCTCATCGCCGTACTGCTTGGCCATGTCGCCCTTGTTCAGGCCTTGCAGGCCGCCGTAGTGGCGCTCGTTCAGGCGCCAGTCCTTCACCACCGGCAGCCAGATGCGGTCCATCTCCTCCAGGCAGTAGTTCAGCGTGTGGATCGCGCGCTTGAGCACCGAGGTGTAGGCGATGTCGAAGTCGTAGCCCTCGGCCTTCAACAGCTTGCCGGCGGCCATCGCCTGGGCGATGCCGGTGGGGGTCAGCTCCACATCGGTCCAGCCGGTGAAGCGGTTTTCCAGGTTCCAGGTCGATTCGCCGTGGCGGATCAGCACGAGCTTGTACATGGCCTTCAGGGCTGCGCAAGGGCAGCGCGGTTTGGGGTTCAAGACAGCGGCCTGCAGCGGGCGGGCGCTGGGGGAAAAGCCCTCAATTCTATAATCTGCCCGCTTTTCACAGACCCTTGGAATCCCCTCTCATGAGCAGCAACGTGCAATTCCTGATCGACAACTGGGTGCTGGTGGCGGCGGCCGTCGTGTCCGGCGGCATGCTGCTGCGCCAGTCGCTGGCCAGCGGCTCCGGCGCCGGCGTCAGCCCTGACGAAGCGGTGCGGCTGATGAACCGCGAAAAGGCGGCCGTGATCGACGTCTGCGAGCCCGGCGAGTTCGCCACCGGCCACGTGGTGGGTTCGCGCAGCATCCCGCTGGGCACGCTGGACGCGGCCCAGAACCTGCCGGCCAACAAGGAACAGCCGGTGATCGTGGTGTGCGCCTCGGGCATGCGCGCCACCCGGGCCGCGGCCCTGCTGCGCAAGAAGGGCTACACCCAGGCCCAGGTGCTGCGCGGTGGCATGAAGGCCTGGCGCGAAGCGGGCCTGCCAGTCGAGGCCGGCGCCAAGAGCAAGTGAGCCGGCGAGCCTGACCTGGGTACGGGTCGGGGTAAGAGCCCCTGTGCGGGCAGGCCTTTGGAGGGCGGTTGACAATCGGGCCTTGTCCGATGTGAAACCGTGAGTCCGCCATGAACAAGGTGCTGATGTACACCACCCAGGTCTGCCCCTACTGCCTGCGCGCCAAGGCGTTGCTCAAGCAGCGTGGCGTCGAGGCCATCGAGGAAGTCCGGGTTGACCTGGACCCGGCCCAGCGCGAGGCCATGATGGCCCGCACCGGCCGCCGCACCGTGCCGCAGATCTTCATCGGCGAGACCCATGTCGGCGGTTGCGACGACCTGATGGCGCTGGACCAGCGCGGCGGCCTGATGCCCCTGCTGCAAGGCGCCTGAGCCGGGTCACGGGGGCGCCATGCCCCTGCGCCATAATCTGCGGCCACAGGGCCCGCCCCCATCCCGGTGGCGGGCCTGGTTTTTCTGAAAGACACCCATGGCCGATCAAGATCAGAACCCCGTGTTCCAGCTGCAGCGCGTCTACCTGAAGGACCTGTCGCTGGAGCAGCCGAACTCGCCGCAGATCCTGCTGGAACAACAGCAGCCGCAGGTCGACATCCAGCTCAACATGGGCGCCGAGCCGATCGCTGAAGGCGTCTACGAAGTGACCGTGACGGCCACCGTGACGACCACCGTGGGCGACCGCACGCTGTTCCTGGTCGAGGCCAAGCAGGCCGGCATCTTCGAGATCCGCAACGTGCCGCAGGACCAGCTGCAACTGCTGGTCGGCGTGGCCTGCCCGCAGACCCTGCACCCCTACCTGCGCGCCATCGTGTCGGATGTCTGCATCCGCGCCGGCTTCCCGCCCATCCTGCTGCCGGAAGTGAACTTCCAGGCCATGCTGGAAGCACAGCAGGCCCAGGCGGCGGGCGGCGAAGGCGCGCCCAACTGAGCGACTGAGTTCGGCTGGGCCAACGCATGCGCATTTCCGTACTGGGGGCTGGCGCCTGGGGCACGGCCCTGGCGATCGCCGCGGCACGCCACCATGCGGTGACGCTGTGGGCGCGGGATGCGGCCCAGGTCCAGGCCATGGCGGCCGAGCGCTGCAACACGCGCTACCTGCCCCGGCATGACTTTCCCGATGCCCTACACCCCACGGCCGACTGGGGCGAGGCCCTGGCGGCCGGGCAGGGCGATGGCCTGTATGTGATCGCCACCCCGATGGCGGCGCTGCGCGCCACGCTGGCCCAGCTGCCGCACGACGCGCGGGTGCTGTGGCTGTGCAAGGGCTTTGAAGCCGGCACCGGGCGGCTGGGCCACCAGATCGCCCGGGAGGTGCAGCCCAAGGCCCAGTGCGGTGTGCTGTCCGGCCCGTCCTTCGCGCAGGAGGTGGCCGCCGGCCAGCCGACGGCGCTGGTGGCCGCCAGCGTGGATGCCGAACTGCCCCATCTGGCGGTGCAGGCCTTCCACAGCGGCACGCTGCGGGTCTACATGTCCACCGACCCGGTGGGCGTGGAGGTGGGCGGCGCCGTCAAGAACGTG
>JAYSCA010000390.1:0-3351 GCA_041915165.1 Ideonella sp. | reverse complement strand
CGCCAGCTCTTCGGCGATCTGGGTGTTCTTGATCTCCAGCGCCTGGTCCAGCGTCTTGCCCTTGACCCATTCGGTCACCAGCGAGCTGGACGCGATGGCCGAGCCGCAGCCGTAGGTCTTGAAGCGCGCGTCCTCAATCAGCCCGGTGCTCGGGTTGACCTTGATCTGCAGCTTCATCACGTCGCCACAGGCCGGCGCGCCGACCATGCCCGTGCCCACGGTGTCGTCGCCCTTGTCGAAGCTGCCGACGTTGCGGGGGTGTTCGTAGTGGTCGATGACCTTGTCGCTGTATGCCATGTCTAACTCCTGAACTTCACGGGGCGGCGCTCAGTGCGCGCTCCATTGGATGGTCGACAGATCGACGCCGTCGCGGTACATGTCCCACAGCGGGGACAGCTCGCGCAACTTGGCCACGCGGTCCTTCAGCGTGGCGATGGCGTAGTCGATCTCTTCCTCGGTCGTGAAACGGCCGATGGTCATGCGCAGGGACGAGTGCGCCAGTTCATCGCTGCGGCCCAGGGCGCGCAGCACATAGCTGGGCTCCAGGCTGGCCGAGGTGCAGGCCGAGCCCGACGACACCGCCAGCCCCTTCACGCCCATGATCAGCGACTCGCCCTCGACGAAGTTGAACGAGATGTTCAGGTTGTGCGGCACGCGGCGGGTCAGGTCGCCGTTGATGAACACCTGTTCGATCTCGGTCAGGCCCTTGACCAGGCGCTCGTGCAGGGCACGGATGCGCGGCAGCTCGATGGCCATCTCTTCCTTGGCGATGCGGTAGGCCTCGCCCATGCCGACGATCTGGTGCGTCGGCAGGGTGCCCGAGCGCAGGCCACGCTCATGGCCGCCGCCGTGCATTTGCGGCTCCAGGCGCACGCGGGGCTTGCGCCGCACATACAGCGCGCCAATGCCCTTGGGGCCGTAGCTCTTGTGCGAGGCCAGGCTCATCAGGTCGATCGGCAGCGTCTTGACGTCGATCTCCACCTTGCCGGTGGCCTGGGCGGCATCCACATGGAACAGCACGCCGTGCTCGCGGCAGATCGCCCCCAGCGCAGGAATGTCCTGGATCACGCCGATCTCGTTGTTCACGAACATGACCGAGGCCAGGATGGTGTCAGGCCGGATGGCGGCCTTGAAGGCCTCCAGGTCCAGCAGGCCGTCGGGCTGCACATCCAGATAGGTCACCTCGAAGCCCTGGCGCTCCAGCTCGCGCATGGTGTCCAGGATGGCCTTGTGCTCGGTCTTGACGGTGATGAGGTGCTTGCCCTTGCCCTGGTAGAAGTGCGCCGCGCCCTTCAGGGCCAGGTTGTCCGATTCGGTCGCGCCACTGGTCCAGACGATCTCACGCGGGTCGGCGCCGATCAGATCCGCCACCTGCTGGCGGGCCTTTTCGACGGCCTCTTCGGCCTCCCAGCCCCAGGCGTGGCTACGCGACGCCGGGTTGCCAAAGTGCTCCCGCAGCCAGGGAATCATGGCGTCCACCACGCGGGGGTCCACCGGGGTGGTGGCGCCATAGTCCATGTAGATCGGGAAATGGGGAGTCATGTCCATGATGAATCTTCTAGACGGCGCAGCCGCGGCACGCCCCCTGGCGTCCGCCCTGCCCGTGCGACAGGTGCTTATTTGGAAAAGGCGTTGCCCAGGGCAAACACCGAGTTCGGCGCGGTCACCTTGATGGGCTTGACCACCGGCACGGTGGAAATGGCCCGCTTGACCGGCGCTTCCTCGATGGTCAGGCCCTTGGCCAACTGGTCGTCGACCAGCTTGCGCAGGTTGATCGAATCCAGGTACTCGATCATCTTGGCGTTCAGGTTGGACCAGAGCTCGTGGGTCATGCAGCGGCCGATGTCGTCGCCCATGCAGTTTTCCTTGCCGCCACACCCGGTGGCGTCGATGGGTTCATCCACCGCCACGATGATGTCGGCGACACTGATCTCCTCGGCCTTGCGGCCCAGCGAGTACCCACCGCCCGGCCCGCGGGTGCTTTCCACCAGCTCGTGGCGGCGGAGTTTGCCGAACAGCTGTTCGAGGTAGGACAGGGAAATCTGCTGACGCTGACTGATGGCGGCCAGCGCCACCGGCCCGTTGGTGGACCGCAGCGCCAGATCAATCATCGCCGTGACGGCGAAACGGCCTTTGGTGGTCAGACGCATGTGAATCTCCTGTCAACTCGGTTGGCGACGGAGCCGCGGCACCATGCCGCACCTCCGTTGGACGGGGCCTCGCCAGTCCCGTCCCAGCACCAGCCAGAGCGGGTCAACCCTCGGTTGTTCCCGAGCGTTTTGGTCGATTATACACGAAGCCGAGTCTTTTAGTCGAGATTGGCGCCGACAAGTTCCCCGGCCCCGTGCGGAGGCCGCCGTCACCCGGTCCAAGCAAGATCGCCGCCAGCCGGTCCGGCCGTCGTTCAGGCTGTCACAGCCCGGTCACGTCCAGCTGATCCAGGAAGCCTTCGCAGGCCGCGTCGACCATGTCGAGCACCTGCTCGAAGCCCTCCGGGCCGCCGTAGTAGGGGGCCGGCACCTCACGCAGCGGGTGGTCGGGCGCGAAATCCATCAGCAGACGGATCCGCCCCTGCAGGCCCGGCGGGCACTGTGCTTGCAGCGCCCGCGCGTGGCCACGGTCCAGCGCCAGCAGCCAGTCGAATTGGGAGAAGTCCGCCAATTCAACCTGTCGGGCCCGCAGCCGGCTGAGGTCCAGCCCGCGCCGGGCGGCATGGACCTGCGAGCGCCGATCCGGCGGCTCGCCCACGTGGTCATCGGCGATCCCCGCCGAATCCACCTGCACCCGATCGGCCCAGCCGCGCTCGGCCGCCCGCCGGCGCAACACCGCCTCCGCGGTGGGGGAGCGGCAGATGTTGCCGGTGCAGACCATCAACACCCTGACCACACGGTCCCCCATGCCCATTCAGGCCTTGGCCGCGCCAGGGAACGGCACCACATTGCCGTCGTGCACCGGGCCGCCGCCGAAGGCCTGTTCGCGCAGCGCGGCGAGTTGGTCGCGCACCCGCGCCGCCTTCTCGAACTCCAGGTCGCGGGCATGTTCCAGCATCTGCTTTTCCAGCGCCTTGATGCGCTTGGACAGGTCCTTTTCCGACAGGGCCTCGACCTCGGCCGCCTGCTGGGCCAGCCGCAGGTCGTCCTGCCCGGACTTGTCCACCACCACGCCATCGATCAGCTCGCGCACCTGCTTGCGGATGCCGCGCGGCACGATGCCATGGGCCTCGTTGTAGGCGATCTGCTTGGCGCGCCGGCGCTCGGTCTCACCGATGGCCTTCTTCATCGACTCGGTGATGCGGTCCGCATACAGGATGGCCCGGCCGTGGACGTTGCGCGCCGCCCGGCCGATGGTCTG
>JAYSCA010000389.1:0-3352 GCA_041915165.1 Ideonella sp. | reverse complement strand
CCCGACTACCTGGGCGACCTGGACGCCCTGCTGGGCCAGGACGCCCTGGGGCTGGACCCGAGAGCGCCCGTGGACCTGCTGGGCCACAGCATGGGCGGCAACGTGGCCATGACCTATGCCGGCGTGCAGCCGGCGCGGGTGCGGCGTCTGGTCAACATCGAGGGCTACGGCCTGCCGCGCGGCCAGCCCGAAGAAGCCCCCAGCCGGCTGGCCCGCTGGCTCAACCACCTGCGCCACCCGCGCGGCCTGCGGCCCTACGCCAATGCCGAAGGGGTGCAGGCCCGGCTGCAGGAGAACAACCCCCGCCTGCCCGACGACCGGGCCGGCTGGCTGGCCCGCCAATGGGCCGCCCCGGGTGAGGATGGCCTCTGGCACATCCTGGCCGACCCGGCGCACAAGAACATCAACCCGCTGATCTACCGGGTGGAAGAGGTGCTGGCCTGCTGGGCCCGCATCACCGCGCCGTTGCTGTGGGTCGAGGGGGCGGATTCCGAGACCAGCCGCTGGTGGGGCGACCGCTTCCCACGCGCCGAGTTCGAAGCCCGCCTGGCCACCGTGGGCAGCCTGGAGCGCCACACGCTGGCACAGGCCGGCCACATGCTGCACCACGACCAGCCCGAGGTGCTGGCGCGCCATCTGCGGGCCTTCCTGGACCTGCCCTGAGGCCCCGGTCGCGCCGGTTCAATCCGCCCGCGGGTAGCGCAGCCGCCGCACGAACTCGCGCACCTCGGGCGGCGGGGCGGGCGTGAGCCCGCTCACCAGGATGATCACCGCGAAGCCCACCGGCACGCCAAAGACCCCGGCCGAGATCGGCTCGATGCCCCACCAGAGCTGCACGGGGGTGGTGATGCCCAGCAGCCCGCGCAGCCAGGGATGGGTGGTGGCCATGTACCAGAAGGTCACCCCCAGCCCGGCCAGCATGCCGGCCACCGCGCCCCAGCGGTTGGCGCGCTGCCAGAACACCCCCAGCACCAGCGCCGGGAAGAAGGCCGAGGCCGCCAGCGAAAACGCCGCCGACACCAGGAACAGGATGTTGGCCGGCTTCTGGGAGGCGACCCAGGCGGCGCCCAGGGCCACCAACAGCAGCAGCAGCTTGGAGAGCATCACCCGGCGCGAGCTGATGGCCCGCGGTGACACCATGCGGAAATAGAAGTCGTGCGACAGCGCGTTGGAGATGGTCAGCAGCAGGCCGTCGGCGGTGGAGAGTGCGGCCGCCAGCCCGCCGGCGGCCACCAGGCCGGTGATGACATAGGGCAGCCCGGCGATCTCCGGCATGGCCAGCACCAGGATGTCGCTGCCGATCCGCAGTTCACCCAGCTGCAGCACGCCATCGTGGTTCACATCGCTGACCGACAGCAGGCTGGGGTCCACCCGGTTCCAGGTGGCGATCCATTCCGGCAGCGCCTCGAAGCGCTGGCCCACCAGGTGGTTGAAGATCTCGTACTTGACCAGCACCGCCAGGGCCGGCGCCGTCATGTAGAGCAGCACGATGAACAGCAGCGACCAGCCCACCGAGGCCCGCGCCTCGCGCACCGACGGGGTGGTGTAGTAGCGCATCAGGATGTGCGGCAGCCCGGCCGTGCCCACCATCAGGCAGAACACCAGCGCCAGGAAGTTGCGGCGCGAGCGGTCGTAGCGGGCCCGCTCCTCGGGCGTGCCATCGGGGCGGCCGTCAAACTGTCGGTCGTGGTCGGGCATGCCCGCCAACGGCCGGGCCCGGGCCAGCAGATCGTCGCGCGCCTGGCGCCAGGCCGCGACGGCGGCTTCCACCGAACCGGGCAGCTGGGCCAGGCTGCGCTCGGCGGCCTGGATCTGGTACTGCGGCGCGTTGTCGCGCTTGAGCGCCTCCACCTCGCGCCAGGCCTTGTCCCGGTCGGCCTGCAGCGCCGTCTCCGGATGGGCCATCTTGCCCTCCAGCACATGGGCTTGGTCGCGCAGCAGCCGGATCACCTCCTGCTCGCGCGGGTCGGCCTTCAGGCGGTCCTCGGCCTGGCCCACCGCCTGCAGCTGCTGCCCATAGACCCACTGCGGCAGCGGCACGCCCGTCTGGTTGGCGCTCAGCCACATCACCGGCACCAGGTAGGCCACGATCAGCACAATGTACTGGGCCACCTGGGTCCAGGTGATGGCCCGCATGCCGCCCAGGAAGGAACAGACCAGCACGCCGCCCAGGCCGAGGAAGATGCCGATCTCGAACGAGGCGATGCTGGTCAAGCGGGTGGTGATCAGGCCCACGCCGTACAGCTGGGCCACCACGTAGACGAAGGAGCAGAGGATGGTGGCCACCAACCCGATCAGCCGCGGCAGCTGGCCCTGGTAGCGCATGCCCAGAAAGTCCGGGATGGTGAACTGGCCGAACTTGCGCAAGTACGGCGCCAGCAGCAGCGCCACCAGCACGAAGCCGCCGGTCCAACCCATCACGAAGGCCAGACCGCCATAGCCACTGAGGTACAGCGTGCCGGCCAGGCCGATGAAGGACGCCGCGCTCAGCCAGTCGGCCCCCGTGGCCATGCCGTTGTAGAAGGCAGGCACGCGGCGGCCGGCCACGTAGTACTCGGCCGGGTCCGTCGTGCGGGCCAGCACGCCGATGATCGCGTAGATCACCAGCGGCGCGGCCAGGAAGATGAAGCCGATGTACTGGCGCGGCAGGCCCCAGCGCTCCAACACCCCCATGCCGAACAAAAACCCGAGGAAGCAGGCGGTGTAGCCCAGGTAGAGCCAGTGCAGGCGGTGGCGGTAGGCCAGTGCCGGCAGCGGGCTGCTGGACAGGCGTTGGAGCAGCGATCCCATGCCCGGCTCAGGCCTCGTCGTCCAGGTCCAGGCGCCGGTCCAGCCGGTGCATGGCCCAGGCGTAGAGCACCACCAAGGTCAAGTCGACCAGCATTGACCCCTGCGCGGCCCACCAGAAGCTGAAGGGCGAGCCGCCCAGGGACAGGTCCAGGCTGCGGGCGAAGTACGGCATGCCGAAGCTCGACAGCATCCAGCAGGCCAGCAGGCCGGCCGTCCAGCGCCGCACGCTTCGCCAGTGCGCACGCTGGCGGGCCGCCTGCGACGGAACCGTCTGAACCTCCCTGCCTGTCACGTGCTGCTGCCTGTCACAACCTGCCCACAGAAGGCGCCCGGCGGGGCGCATGTCACCGATTGTGGCGGCAAGCCGGCCCGCCGCACAGCCGGGCCGGCCCGGATGCCACCCGAGCCCCCTCGGACGATGCGGCGACCCGGGCGCGTCTTGAGCGAAAATCCCCGCTTTGAACACCAGGCAACAAGGACACACACCATGGACGTCGAACGCATCAATGCCATTGGCACCTCGCTGGCCGACCTGACCCAGCGCACGCTCGACCTACGGGGG
>JAYSCA010000388.1:0-3374 GCA_041915165.1 Ideonella sp. | reverse complement strand
CAGACCCAGACGGCGGAGGCGATGGCGCTGCTGAATGCGGCCAAGGCCAAGGGGGCCAAGCTCTACGGCGGGCAGGCCAGCGTGGCCGAGTTCGACGCCACCGTCTCGCGCGAGATCTACCGCCTGCCGGCCGGTCCGGTGGCGATGGCACTGGGCGTGGATGTTCGCAACGAGAAGTACAAGTTCAACGAGTCGGAATCCAGCTATCCCGCGATCAACGGTGTGAGCGCACCGGCGTCGCTGGACGAGGCCAGCCGCGACATCAGCGCCGTGTTCGGCGAGTTGGACGTGCCGCTGATGAAGAACCTGGACCTGCAGGCCGCGCTGCGCTACGACCACTACAGCGACTTCGGTTCCACCACCAACCCGAAGGTGGCCTTGCGCTGGCAGCCGCTGCCGGAACTGGCCTTCCGGACCTCCTACAGCGAGGGCTTCCACGCCCCAGGCTTCGAGCAGCTTTATGGCGGCGCCAGCACCGGTCAGTTCAACAGCGACATCAACGACCCGGTGCTGTGCCCCAACGGCGGCACCGATGCGAACGCCTGCGGCATCCGCCCGGAGATCGTCACCACCAGCAACCCGAACCTGAAGCCGGAAACCTCCAAGCAATGGTCCATCGGCTTCGTGGCCTCGCCGCTGCCGTGGCTGACTTCGAGTGTCGACTTCTGGAACATCGAGATCGACAACAAGATCGCCGCGCTGTCGGGTCGGGCGCTGATGGCCCACTACGACCAGTATTCGCAGTACGTGGTGCGCGATGCCGATGGCTACATCACCGAGGTGGACGCACCGTTCATGAACCAGGCCGGCGCCAAGACGCGCGGCGTGGACCTGAACCTGACGGCCAACATCAAGGATGGCGCCAACAGCTGGGTGGCCAACTTCGACGGCACCTACACCAGCAGCTACAAGTCGCGCTTCAGCGCCAGCGACCCGTGGACCGAACTGGTGGGCTCCTTCGGCGACGCGATCTATGGCTATGACCTGCATGTGCGCTGGAAGCACCAGGCCTCGCTGACCTGGTCGCGCGGCGACTGGAGCGTGACCGGCGTGCAGGCCTTCACCGGCCACTACCGCGACGAGGTGGACGGCTTCGGGTCGGGCGTGACCTCGACCAACGCGCCGACCTGGGTCAAGAGCTACACGCTCTACCACCTGTCGGCCACCTACACCGGCTTCAAGGACACCAGCCTGACCTTCGGTGTGAAGAACCTGTTCGACACCAAGCCGTCCTACAGCGCCCACAACGTGGACAACGTGGCCGGCGCGGGCTGGGATGGCCGGGTGGGCGACCCCCGGATGCGTTCCTTCACCCTGCGCGTGAACCACAAGTTCTGAGCGCCGCACCGGCCCACCCGGCCGGTGCCTGGTCCCCACCCCCGCCTCCGGCTTCGGACGCGGGGGTTTTTCGTTGGGGGCTCAGCGTTGCTCGGCGACCCAGTTCACCAGCCGATCCACCACCTGGGCGCCGTGGCGGGCGGCCTCGGGCTGGTTGACGATGGCCACCACCACCCAGTCGCGCTCGCGGCGGTCGCGCACATAGCCGGCCACCGCTACCACGTTGTTGAGCGTGCCGGACTTGAGCCGGGCCCGGCCTTGGGCGGCTTGGTCGTGGAAGCGGCGGCGCATCGTGCCGTCCACCCCGGCCAGCGGCAGGCCGCTGCGCAGCTCGGGGGCGTAGGGCGATCGGTCGGCAGCACCAGGCCGTCGGCGGGCACGTCATGCGCCTGCAGCCAGGCGCGCACGGCCCGACCCGCCGCCTCGCGGGTGTCGGGTGCGACCGGGGCCGGTGGGACCGGCCCGCGCAGGGCTTCGAGCTCGGTCTGCTGACGGCCCAGCCGCAGGAAGACCAGCCGCGCCAGGATGTTGTCGGAGCGCTTGAGCGTGTTGCGCAGCACGTCGGCCAGCGGCGCGTCGCGGTGCAGGGCGACCAACTGCGTGCCCTCGGGCGTGCGGCCTTCGCGCACCGTGGCCTGCGGGCCCCAGTGGCCGCCCAGTTCCTGCCAGAGCAGGCGGACGGCCTGGCTCACCAGCCACTGGCTGTCGACCAGGTTCAGGGGCTCGCGCTGCGTGCACTGGCGCGGGAACTGGCCTTGCAACGCGATCGTCACCAGGCCCTGCGCATCGGTGTGCACCTCGGGCGTCTTCCATTGGGCATCCCAGTCCTCACACGGCGCGTCGATCAGCGTGATGGCGCGGGTGTCGAAGCGGACCCCGGGCAGCGCGGGCCAGAAGCGGGCCTGCAGGCTCTGCCCATCGCTGCGCAGCTCGGTCTGCAGCAGGTGCTGGTTGAAGTCCAGCGCATCGGGGATGACGTTGTAGTCGAACTCGGGGGCCTCGTCGAAGGGCGGCACGCCGAGCTCCATGCGGGCCGGCTGGAACAGCGTGCGGTCCACCACCACGCCGTCGGCCAGTGTGGTGACACCGCTCTCGCGCAGCTGGCTCAGCAGCGTCCACAGCGCCCCCCAGTCGAGCGCGCTGTCGGCACCCCCGCGCAGGTACAGCGGGCCGGTCAGCACGCCGCTCTGGGGCGCCTGCGCGATGCGCAGTTCCGTGCTGCCCTGGCTGGCCGGCCCCAGCCGGTCCAGCGCCACCGCGGCGGTGACCACCTTCATCGTCGAGGCCGGCTGCACCGGCACGTCGGCGCGCCAGTACAGCCCCTCCTCGGGGTGACCCAGCGGATAGGCCGCGACGGCCAGGGCCTGGTCGCTCCAGCCGCTGTCGGCCAGGGCCTGCGTGACCGGGGCGGGCGGCACGGGCGGACGGGGGGAGTGGGCGCAGCCCGCCAGGCTCAAGGCGCAGGCGGTGATCCACAGGGCGCGGGAGGCAACAATCGACATACGGGGCAACCAGCAGAAGGGCAAGGCCGCTCTGGCATGCATCAAGCATGCCGGGGCAGGGCGGGTTCAGATGGCCGATGACAGCGTGGGCGCGCTCGCCGGTGCGCCCAGCTCGGCGTGGCTCACGATGGTGTTGCGCCCGCGTGCTTTGGCCTCGTACATCGCGGCATCGGCCCGGGCCACCAGGGCCGCGCCGGTGCCGTCGCCGGTCCAGACGGCGTAACCCAGGCTCACCGTGAGCGGTGGGCAGCCTTTGGGCACGGGGATGCGCGCCTGGGCGATCTCCCGCATCAGCCGGCGCATCATGGCGGGGGCCTGGGTGGCATCCATGCCGGGCAGCAGCAGCACGAACTCCTCGCCCCCCCAGCGGCCGCAGCGGTCGCTGGCCCGCAGGCGGTGCCCCAGCAACTGGCCCAGGGCCTGCAGCACCCGGTCGCCGGCGGCATGACCGCCCTGGTCGTTGATGCGCTTGAAGTGGTCCACGTCCAGAAAGGCCAGGGTGACCGGCAGCGGGTGGCGGTGCCCCAGCGCCAG
>JAYSCA010000387.1:0-3388 GCA_041915165.1 Ideonella sp. | reverse complement strand
TGATCGCAATGGAGGCGGGTTCTCAGACCGCTCGCGGGCCCGCGTCGGGCGGGCGACAATCCAGGCCTGTCGTTGACCCTTGCACGTCGCACCCATGTCCATCCTTGTCCTCAATGGCCCCAACCTGAACCTGCTGGGCACCCGCGAGCCCCACATCTACGGGGCGCAGACGCTGGCGGATGTCGAGCAAAAGCTGGCCGCCGAGGCCCAGGCGCTGGGCGTGGGCCTGCAGTGCTTCCAGAGCAACCACGAGGGCGCGCTGATCGACCGCATCCACGCCGCCCGGCTGGACGGCACGCGCGGCATCGTCATCAACCCGGGCGGTCTGACGCACACCAGCGTGTCGCTGCGCGATGCGCTCTCCGGCGTGGCGCTGCCGGTGGTGGAGGTGCACATCAGCAACATCCACCGGCGCGAGGAATTCCGCCACCACTCCTTCATCTCCGGCATCGCCGAGGGCGTGATCGCCGGCCTGGGCACCGAGGGCTACAGCGCCGCGCTGCGCTACCTGGTGCGCACCTTGGGGCCCGCGCCCACCGCCTGACCCGGGTTTTCCCGGATTCACCCCTGACCGGCCGGGGACGAAGTGTCAGGAAAGGATGACGGCCATTCGGCCTCATCCGATCCGTCCACGCTTCGCAGCCCCTGCCATGACGAGCGCCGTCCCCACCGTCTCTCTGGAGTCCCGCGCCCCGTCCGGGGGCGCGACGCTGCTGTTGGTCGACGACGAGTCCGGCGTGCTCAACGCGTTGCGCCGCCTGTTCCGTCCCCAGGGCTACACCGTGCTGCTGGCCAGCAGCGGGGCGGAAGGGCTGCAGATCCTGGCCGAGCAGCCGGTGGACCTGGTGCTGTCGGACATGCGCATGCCAGGCATGGATGGCGCGCAGTTCCTGGCCGAGGTGCGCCAGCGCCATCCGCAGGCGATGCGGCTGCTGCTGACCGGCTACGCCGACATCGGCGCCACGATCGCGGCCATCAACACCGGCGAGATCCACCGCTACATCGCCAAGCCCTGGCATGACCCCGACCTGTTGCTGACCGTGCAGGAGGCCTTGCAGCGGCGTGCGCTGGAGCAGGAGAACCAGCAGCTGCTGGGACAGGTTCAGGCGCAGAACCAGGCGCTGTCCCAGCTCAACCAGACGCTGGAGCAGCGCGTCCAGGCCCGCACCGCCGAGATCGAGCAGATCAACGACATGCTCGAGAAGGCCTACGAGGAGCTCAACGAGAACTTCCTGGTGGCCGTCACCGTGTTCTCGGGTCTGCTGGAGATGCGTGAGGGCGGCGTGGCCGGCCATGCGCGGCGGGTGGCCTCGCTGGTGCGGCGCATGGGGCCCCACCTGCAGCTGGATGACCGGGCTCTGCAGGAGGTCTACCTGGGCGCGTTGCTGCACGACATTGGCACCATCGGCTTCCCCGACCGGATGCTGGGCAAGCCGCTGTCGCTGTTCAGTCCGGACGAGATGGTGCGCTACCGGCACCACCCCAAGGATGGCGAGGCGGCGCTGATGCCCTTGGCCCGGCTGCACGGCGTCGGGCGCATCGTGCGCCAGCACCACGAGCGGGTGGACGGCAAGGGCTTTCCCGATGGCCTGGAGGGTGAGGCCATCGTCCTGGGGGCGCGCATCGTCGCGGTGGCCAGCGACTACGACGACCTGATCCACGGCGCGCTGTCGGAGCGGCCACATTCGCCGCCGCACGCGCTGCAGATTCTCCACGGGGGCATTGGCAGCCACTATGACGGCCAGGTCGTGGCCGCGCTGGAGGCGGCCCTGGCCGAGCCCGATCCCGAAGCGCGCGACGACGACCTGATCGAGGCCACCCAGTTGCGCCCGGGCATGGTGCTCGCGCGGGATCTGCTCTCTGCCAAGGGGGCGCTGCTGCTGGCGGCCGGCTATGTGTTCGAGGAGCGGGTGATCCGGCAGATCCGCGAGTTCGTGACCGGCGAGGGCGTGAAGCTCACGCTGCATGTGCGGCGCACCCCGCTGGCGGCCCCCGGGCTGGCGCCGCGGCTGGCCCCGGCGCGGTCCCCCCGTGACGAAGGAGCATGCCATGCCTGAAGACCGTGAGTCGTGTGTCGGACTGCCGGCGGCCGAACGGGCGGGTTTCGATGCGATCGGCGTGCCGGTGCTGCTGCACCAGGGGGAGCGCCTGTTGCACGCCAACCCGGCCATGTTGCGCCTGCTGGGCTGCACGCAGGCCGAGGCCCGGCAACTGGCGCTCACCAGCCTGGTGGCCGACACGGAGCGCGAGCTGCTGCGAACCCAGGCCCTGGCCTGCCTGGCGCCGGATGCGGCCGAACCCCCGGCGCTGACGCTGACGCTGTGCTCCCGCCAGGGCGTGCGCCGCGCGGTGGAGTGGACCTCGCGCCGGCTGCGCCTCCCCGAGGGGGACGCGGTGGTGGTGACCTGCCAGGACCTGAGCGACATGCAGTTCGTGCAGGACAGCCTGCAGCAGCTCAGCCAGATGCTGCACCAGATCATCGAAGGCGGACCGGTGGCCACCTTCGTGGTCGGCGTCGACCACCGGGTGACGCACTGGAACCGGGCCTGCGAGCGCCTGACCGGCCGCAGCGCGAGCGAGATGCGCGGTCGCACCGGTGCCTGGCGGGCCTTCTTCCCGGCCGAGCGTCCGGTGCTGGCCGACCTGATCGTGGACGGCGCCTCCGAGGATGCGCTGCGCGAGGCCTACCGCGGCCGCGGCCAGCCCGCGGCCGATGCCGGCGAGGGCGCCTGGGAGGTGGAGGACTTCTACCCCCTGCTGGGGAGCGGGGGCCGCTGGCTGTACTTCACCGCGGTGCCGCTGCGCGATGCCAGCGGCCGCATCATCGGCGCCATCGAGACGCTGCAGGACGTGACGCAGCGCCGGCTGGCCGAGGAGGAACTGCGCCGCCACCGCAACGAGCTGGAGCAGCGGGTGCAGGAGCGCTCCGCCGAGCTGCGCGGCACGCTGCGGCAGCTGGAGGCCTTCATGGAGAACGCCCCCATCGGCGTGGCCCGCACCTGCGGCGGCCAGATCGTCCGCCACAACCACAAGCTGGCCCAGCTGTTCGGCTGGGACGAGGGCCATGCGCTGCCGACCGACACCAGCGCGCTGTTCCGCACGCCCGAGGAGGCCGAGTGGGTCACGGCCCAGGCTCGGCCGGTGTTGCAGCGCGGCCAGTCCTGGCACCACGAGATGTGGCTGCGCCATTGCGATGGCCGCCCGCTGTGGGTGCAGCTGATCGCCTACCCGGCCGACACGGAGCAGCCCGACAGGGGCGCCTGGTGGCTGCTGGAAGACCACACCGAGATGCGCCGCGCGCAGGACGAGCTGCGCGAGAACTACGACCAGCTCAAGGAAACCCTGCGCAAGCTCGAGGATGCGCAGAACCAGTTGCTGCAGTCCGACA